>CBCSVZ010000264.1:0-2368 GCA_965143695.1 uncultured Oscillospiraceae bacterium | reverse complement strand
GCCTTTCTCAGGTGGAGGTGAGCCTTTTCTACAGTGCATGGCGGGATATCAGTGCCGTCTGCAGATGGGCGGTTGTGAGAAATAAAGGGCAGAAGAATATTTATATCAAGCGCATCATGAGTGCCGGCGTGGATTTTGACGACAGAGATTTTATTATGACGACCAACTTCGGCGGATGGGCGACGGAGCGGAAAATAGAGAAGCACACCCTGTTCTCCGGTGTACAGGGAATGTACAGCAGGAGAGGCAGCTCTTCTCATATGCACAATCCGTTTATTATTCTGCAAAGACCGGCTGCCGATGAGTACAGAGGCGATGTATACGGCGCGGTATTGGCCTATTCCGGCTCCTACGAAGCAATTGTGGATGTGGACTCCTATAATATGTCCCGCATGCTTTTGGGAATCAATCCTGACGGCTTTACCTGGAAGCTGGAGCCCGGGGAAGATTTTACGGCTCCAGAGGTCAATCTGGTGTTCTCCGCCAAAGGACTGGGAGGAATGTCAGCAGACTTTCACCGCCTGTACCGGGATCATATGTGCAGAGGAAAATACAGAAACACAAGACGGCCCGTATTGCTCAACACCTGGGAGGGCTGTTACTTTGACATTAACGAAGAAAAAATTGAAAACATCGCCGTGGCGGCTGCCGGTTTGGGAATTGAACTGCTGGTAGTAGATGACGGCTGGTTTGGAGAAAGACACAACGACGGAAGCAGTCTGGGTGACTGGTATCCCTGTCCTTCTAAACTTCCGGGCGGCGTAGCAGGGCTGGCGGAGAAGGTAAACAGGGCAGGCTGTGCCCTGGGCATCTGGTTCGAGCCGGAAATGATCAGCAAAAACAGCGAACTCTACAGAAAGCATCCTGAGTGGACCCTTTGTGCAGAGGGACGCCCCATATCTCAGGGTAGAAATCAGTATGTGCTGGATCTGTCCAGGCAGGATGTACAGGATTACCTGTATGAATGTATTTCCAAAGTGATTGAGGAGGGCAATATCGCCTATATTAAATGGGATTTTAACAGAAACTTTGCGGAGGTGGGCTCCAGACTCCTGCCCGCGGACAGACAGGGAGAGGTCTGCCACCGATATGTGCTGGGCCTCTATGCGCTGATGGAAAGACTGGTGACTGCTTTCCCGGAGGTGCTTTTTGAAAGCTGCAGCGGAGGGGGAGGCCGGTTTGATGCCGGTATGCTCTATTACATGCCCCAGATATGGACCAGCGACGATACAGATGCCATCATGAGAACTGCCATTCAGTACGGCACCTCCCTGGTATACCCTCTGTCCTGTATGTCTGCTCATATTTCCGTGTGCCCCAATCATCAGACCTGGAGATCGGTATCCTATAAGACCAGGCAGGATGTGGCCTATACAGGTTCCTTCGGCTTCGAACTGGATCCTCTGAAGCTTACAGAGGAGCAGAAGGCGGAAATAGCCGCAACCGTAAAGGATTACAAAAGCTTCGGCGATTTGTTTGTAAACGGTACCTATTACAGAATGGCCAACCTGAATGACGACAATTATGCAGCCTGGATGTATCTGTCACAGGATAAAAAGGAAATTTTTGCCGTATATGTATTGCCGGATGTGAATCTGGAGGGCTCTGTCAGAAAGCTGAGACTGTCAGGGCTGGAGGAAACAGCCGTCTATACCGATGAGACCAGAAACAGAAAGTATACGGGCGCGGCCCTTATGTATGACGGCCTGCCTGTGAACGAGTATATAGGGGATCGCAGCACCATGAGCTGGAGACTGAAACGGGAAGAATCATAAATTCAGATGATCCAGTGCTTCCCGGGTCACAGCGTCGCAGTAGCGGAGGACCCGGGGATCCTGACTTTGCAGCATTTGTCCTGCGGCAGCGAGGGCTTCCTGTAAAATGGCGGTGTCTTCATAGAGGTTTGCGATTTTAAACTGGGGAATACCGTGCTGCATAGTGCCGAAGAATTCTCCGGGGCCCCGCAGCTCCAGATCTTTTTGTGCAATTTCAAAGCCGTCGTTAGAGCCGACCATGATCTCAATGCGCTGCTTTGTGAGTTCGCCGTGGCCCTGGTTGAAAAGCACACAGTAGGACTGAAGACTTCCTCTTCCCACACGGCCTCTCAACTGGTGGAGCTGGGCCAGACCGAAACGCTCGGCATTTTCCACGATCATTAAGGTGGCGTTGGCCACATCCACACCTACTTCTATTACGGTAGTAGAGAAGAGCACAGAAATATTGCCCCGGGCAAAATTTCGCATTACGGCCTCTTTGTCTGCGGCTTTCATTTTACCGTGAACCAGAGCAGTGGAGATCCCGCTGAAATATTCCCGGGATGCCTCCTGAAAATTCTTCTCGGCTGAGGATAGATCCAGTTCTTCATTCT
>CBCSVZ010000263.1:0-2371 GCA_965143695.1 uncultured Oscillospiraceae bacterium | reverse complement strand
TAACAATCGTAGATTTTTCCTTCAGTTGTTTGGCAAGCTCATCTATTTTAGAGTTGGAGATCGGGTCCAAAGCGCTGGTCGGCTCATCCATTAACAGTACCTCCGGTTCCACGGCCAAAGCCCGGGCGATACAAAGCCTTTGCTGCTGTCCGCCGGAAAGACCCAGGGCGTTCTTCTTCAGCCGATCCTTTACCTCATCCCAAATAGCGGCACCCCGGAGCGACTGCTCCACAATGTCATCCAGTTTCATACGGCTGGTAATTCCATGGGTTCTCGGTCCATAGGCTACATTGTCATAAATACTCATGGGAAAGGGGTTTGGCTTTTGGAATACCATTCCTACTTCTTTTCTCAGCGTATTTACATCCACAGAGGGGGCAAAGATATCACTGCCGTTATAGCATACTTTTCCTGTGATCTTTACTTCCGGAATCAAGTCATTCATACGGTTCAGCGTCTTCAGAAATGTGGATTTGCCGCAGCCGGAGGGACCGATCAGCGCAGTAATACTTTTTTCCGGAATTTCCATATTGATATTTTTCAGTGCCTGTGCGTTTCCATACCACAGACACAGATCATTTACCGTTATAATGCTTTTCATACAGTTCTCCTTTTCTTGAAATATCGGCCTACAAGAGAGGCAAGCAGGTTGATGAGCAGGGTCAGCAGCATCAGAATCGCCGCAATTGCAAAGGCAACGCCAAACTCCCCCTCTTCCTTGGCGTAGACATACAGGGCCACGGTCAGCGTGGCACCCGCACTGCCAAGACCTTCAAAAAATCCGTTCAATGCATGGGCAAACCCGGCAGTAAATAACAGCGCCGCCGATTCCCCTAAGATACGTCCTACAGACAGAATACATCCGGTAATTACACCATCCACGCAGCCGGGAAGAACCACGGTGCGGATCACACGCCATTTTCCGGCACCTAATCCGAAGGCACCTTCCCGGTAGCTTTGAGGAACGGTCTTCAGGCTCTCCTGGGTTGTTCGCATGATTGTCGGCAAATTCATAATGACGAGCGTCAGTGCCCCTGCCAAAAGTGAGGTCTGCATATTCAAAAACTGACAGAAAAACAACATTCCCACAAGGCCATAGATAATGGAAGGAATGCCGGAAAGGGTTTCCGCAGCATATTCAATGACGGAAACGAGTTTTTTATTCTGCGCGTATTCTGTCAGATAGACCGCCGCACCTGCACCGAGGGGAATAACAATAACCAGCGCTGCGATTATAATGTATACAGTATTTAAAATATCCGGCAGGATTCCAACGGTTCCCGATAAATAACTTGGCTTTGTAGACAATAGTTCCCATGTAATATTCGGTATGCCTTTCATTAGTACGTATATCATCAGGAACAACACCAGGCCGCAAGTAAGGGCGGAAGACAGCACCATAAGTGTCTTCATAAGGCAGATATACCCTTTTCGCTTTCCTGAAATTTGATTTCTGGTCATTTCTTCCCCTCCTTGTCGCGTTTTAAGAAGAAATTCAGTGTGGCATTAATGAGCATAATAAACAGAAACAGTACCAACGCGATTGAAAAAAGCGCCTGCTGCTGTAAACCGCTGGAATAAGACATTTCGCTGGCTACCGCAGTTGTCAGAAACCGCACGCTCTGGAACAGAGAGGGCATATTCGGCACATTGCCGGATACCATCATCACCGCCATTGCCTCACCGATTGCCCTGCCTACACCAAGCACGACTGCTGCCGCAATTCCGCTTTTGGCAGCCGGAACCGACACTTTAAAATAGGTCTCTACAGGTGTCGCTCCCAGTGCAAGGGATGCATCCTCATATTCTTTGGGGACAGCTTCTAATGCAGTAATTGATACATTAATAATAGACGGCAGAATCATAATGGCAAGCACAATGATCGCCGCAAACAAACCGGATCCGTCCGGAACATGAAACAGCTTGCGGATTCCCGGTACAAGGACCAGCATACCAACCAGACCGTAGACTACGGACGGAATGCCTGCGAGCAAGCTGACCGCTGCAGACACAATGTTTTTAATTGCCGGCGGCGCAAGCTTTGCCAGATATACGGCAGTCAGGAACCCAATGGGAACGCCTAACAGGATCGCTCCGGCTGTGCCGTAAACGCTGGTCAGAATAAAAGGAAGGATTCCGAAGGAAGGCTCTGCGGCAGTGGACTGCCATGTGTCACCGAATAAAAAGTCGATCAGTCCGATTTCGCGAATTGCCGGAATTCCGGAAAGAATCAAATATACCGTAATAAGCAGAACACAGCCTACTGTAATCAGGCCGAGAATGAGAAACACACCGTGAATAGCAGTGTCTAAGATTGGCTTTTTGTTTTTCATATCCGATTTCCTTTCTTAAGAGCAAATCTGCGGCTGAA
>CBCSVZ010000262.1:0-2373 GCA_965143695.1 uncultured Oscillospiraceae bacterium | reverse complement strand
CCACCGGATACATCCGCAGAAAGCATATTGGAAGCAGCCAGCGCCCGGCGAGTTCTGATCTCACTGTGCTCACTGCTGTAGGCAAAGCAAAGC
Source organism: uncultured Oscillospiraceae bacterium (assembly GCA_965143695.1). GTDB lineage: Bacteria > Bacillota > Clostridia > UBA1212 > SIG427 > CABQMV01. The sequence continues at coordinate 2,280 of CBCSVZ010000262.1, read as the reverse complement.
TCTGCCATAAAGTTTTCAAAGGCCACGCTTCTGGCTCCGGTATTCCCCATACTGCCTACCTCTTCCTTATCGGAGAAGTAGCAGACGGCCGTTTTCCTGCCCGGCTTCTTCAGATCCAGTATCGCCATAAGAGAAGCATAGGCACACACTCTGTCATCCTGAGCATAGGCACCGGTAAAACTGCGGTCGAAACCAATGTCACAGGCCTTGAAAGCCGGAACGATCTCAATTTCCGCAGAAGCCAGATCCCGCTGGACAATACCGTATTCTCTGTGTAAATAGTCTACAATATAGGATTTTACGCTGTATGCTCCGTCCTCATCCTTCAGGGGGACAGAACCCAGCAACAGGTTCAGGTTCTCTGCGGGAATGAACTCAGAGGCGCCTTTCTTCATCTGATCCGCAGCCAGATGAGGCAGCAAATCTGTAATCGTAAACATGGGATCTCCCGGTTTATCGCCCACAGAAATTTCCACCTGTTTCCCGTCCCTGGTAAAAACGACTCCGTACATTGCCAGGGGAATAGCGGTCCATTGATATTTCTTAATACCGCCGTAATAATGAGTCTTTGCATATGCAAAATCTTTTTCTTCATAGAGCGGATTGGGCTTCAGATCCAATCGCGGTGCGTCGATATGAGAGCCCACAATATTGACGCCCTGAGCAGGATCCTCTGTGCCTGTAGCAGCAAGGATTACGGATTTGCCGTGTATGCTGTAATAATACTTCTCGCCGGGGACATAATCCTTCTGTCCGGAAACAACCTCCTGAAAGTCTTTAAAACCGGCTTTCACCGCTTTTTCGATAATAAATTCCGAAGTCTGGCGTTCTGTATGAACGGCGTTCAGAAAATCAATATATCCTTTTCCGAAATGCATCACATTTTTTATTTGGGATTCCGTCATAGTCTCCCAGGCGCTTTTGGCCGTGTACTCAATTTCGGTATCTTTCTTATTCTTATTTGCCAATTTCATCCAACTCCTTTATTTGATCAGTTTCTCCAAAGAGGCTATTTTTATGCAGACACAGAGAACCTCCATGGCCTCCCGCAGCTGTTCCACCGGAGGAAATGTGGGAGCAAGCCTGATATTCGTATCCATGGGATCTTTCTTATAAGGGAAAGAGGATCCGGCCGGGGTAAGGGCCACACCGCACTCCTTGGAAAGCTGACAAACCCGTGTAGCACAGCCCTCCAGCGTATCAATACTGATAAAATATCCGCCTGCAGGTTTCGTCCACCGTAAGATGTCCAGGCCGCCCAGTTCCCGCTCCATCGTATCAAGACAAATTTTAAATTTCGGGCGGATAAGAGCAGCATGCTTCTCCATCTGCTTTAATATTCCGTCGTAGTTTTTCAAAAAATTTACATGGCGAAGCTGATTCAATTTGTCCGAACCGATCGTCTGATAATTGATCAAATTTTTCAGGTATTCAATGTTTGCAGTACTGGAGGCAAAAGCAGAAATACCTGCCCCCGGAAAGGTTATCTTGGAGGTAGAGGCGAACATAATTGCCCTGTCGGGATTTCCCGCCGCAATACAGGCAGAAACCAGATTCAACTGCTCCGCAGGGGCATCCTCTAAATAATGAACCGTATAGGCGTCGTCACACATAATTCGAAAATCCGGTGCGGCAGTTTTCATAGACGCCATACGTTTGATTACACGGTCTGAATAGACTGTACCTGTGGGATTGCTGTATTTGGGAATTGCCCACATTCCTTTCACGGAAGGATCCGAAGCCACTAAAGCTTCAATCATATCCATATCCGGTCCATCCTCCTGCAGAGGCACATTGATCATTTCAAAGCCAAATAATTCTGTTATGGAAAAATGTCGGTCATAGCCCGGTACCGGACATATAAATTTCAGAATTCCCTGGTCTTTCCATGGAGTTGCTTCCTTGCTGACACCAAACAGCAAAAAGCGTGCCAGAATATCGTGCATGATATTCAGGCTGGAATTACCGGTCACAAAGACATTTTCCGGCTGTAAATGAAACAATTCCGAAAACAGGCGTTTTGCTTCGGGAATCCCGTCTCCCAGTCCGTAATTTCTGTAATCAATACCGGTTTCACCCTTGCCGTCACCAATATATTTATCCGATAGCATCTCCATTGACAGTTCCAACTGGTCTGCAGCAGGCTTTCCTCTGGTCATATCATAGGAAAAATTTTTCGTCTTGTATGCCGCATATAAAGCCTTCTGCTTTTCCAGTTCTGTCTTCAATGTCTCCTGATTCATTTCTGCATATTTCATCAAATAAGCCCTCCACAACAAG
>CBCSVZ010000261.1:0-2378 GCA_965143695.1 uncultured Oscillospiraceae bacterium | reverse complement strand
AGAACGAGCCTTTGTTCTGTCCCATTGTCTCTGATTACTACAGCGGCATGGAGGTAACCGTTCCGTTGTTTGCAAAGCAATTGAAAAGCGGTGCAAAAGCGGAAGATATCAAAGAAATATACAAAGAAAAATACAGAGAGGGGCTGGTGCAGTACTGTGACCGCCCCGACCGGGACGGATTCTTATCCGCGGCAGCGCTTGCAGGCAAGGACAGCATGAAAATAGCTGTTCTGGGAAACAGTGACAGAATATTACTTACGGCAGTCTATGACAATCTGGGAAAAGGCGCGTCGGGCGCGGCCCTTGAATGTCTGAATTTAGTTATGAATAAAGAAAAAGCTTTTGGCTTGGAACTTTAACGGGAGGTTTTACAAATGAAACAAATAGAAGGCGGCGTCTGTGCCGCAAAAGGATTTTCCGCAGCGGGAGTCCACTGCAGTATCCGTAAAAACAAATCGAAGCGGGACATTGCATTGATTTACAGTGAGAAAAAAGCATCCGCCGCAGCAGTCTATACCACCAATCTGGTAAAGGGAGCTCCGCTGATCGTCACCAAACAGCATCTGGCAAACGGCACCGCGCAGGCAATTATCTGTAACAGCGGCAATGACAACACCTGTAATGAAAACGGCATTGAAATTGCGGAAGAAACCAGCGCACTGCTGGCGAAGGCGCTGCAGATCGACACAGAGGATATTATTGTAGCGTCTACAGGCGTGATCGGCCAGCCCCTTGACATTGAACCGATCAAAAGGGGAATTCCCATGCTGATAGAAGCGCTGGGAAATCATTCTCAGCAGGCAGCCGAGGGAATCATGACAACAGATACCAAGCTGAAGGAAATCGCAGTCAGTTTCACTGTAGGAGGCGTAGAATGCCGAATCGGCGGGATTGCAAAGGGCTCCGGTATGATCCATCCGAACATGGCAACGATGCTTGTATTTATCACTACCGATTGCGCCATCAGTCCCGAGATGCTGCAAAAAGCACTTTCGGCCGATATTGCCGAAACATTTAATATGGTCAGTGTGGACGGAGATACCTCTACAAATGATATGGTCACGGTTCTGGCCAACGGCATGGCCGGCAATCCGGAAATCACTGCTGCAGACGAGGATTTTAAAGCATTTATGGCGGCACTGAATACCGTCACCGTCTATCTGTGCCGACAGATCGCCGCCGACGGCGAGGGCGCAACCAAGCTGCTGGAATGCAATGTTAAAGGAGCCGCAGACATGCAGACAGCCAAAACCGTAGCCAAAAGCGTCATCTGCTCTTCTTTAACCAAAGCGGCCATGTTCGGCGCCGACGCCAACTGGGGCCGTATCCTGTGCGCCATCGGATACAGCGGCGCCCCGGTGGATATCAGCAAAATTGATGTGGCATTTCAATCGAAAAAGGGCTCTGTTTTGGTCTGCAAGGGCGGTTCCGGTGTGGATTTTTCAGAGGAAAAAGCAAAAGAAATCCTTCTGGAGGATGAAATCGACATTCTTGTCAACTTAAATTCAGGAACCTGCGCTTCAACTGCATGGGGCTGCGACCTCACATATGACTATGTTAAAATAAACGGCGATTACCGTACCTGAGAAGGAGAAACAAAGATGGACAATATTTCAAATGCACAGCGGGCCAAGGTACTTGTAAATGCCCTGCCCTATATCCAGGAATATACCGGCAAAGTAGTCGTGATCAAATACGGCGGCAATGCCATGATCAACGAGAAGCTGAAGGACTCCGTGATGAAGGACATCGTTCTGCTGTCCCTGATCGGCGTAAAAGTCGTTCTGGTACACGGCGGCGGACCGGAAATCACCGATATGCTTTCAAAGATCGGTAAGGAAAGCAGATTTATCAACGGACTGCGCGTTACCGACAGGGAAACGGTAGATGTTGTACAAATGGTGCTGGCGGGTAAAATCAACAAGACCCTTGTGAATCTCATTGAGAATAAAGGGGGCAGCGCCATCGGTCTGTCCGGAATTGACGGCCATATGATCGAAGCGGAGATGAAGGATCCCCAGCTGGGTTATGTGGGTAAAATTACCAATATTAATGTGCAGCCGATTCTGGATGTGATTGACAGGGGCTATATTCCTGTTGTATCCACAGTGGGTTGCGATAATGCCGGCAATGTGTATAATATAAACGCCGACACTGCCGCCGCAAAAATTGCCGGAGAGTTAGGCGCAGAAAGCCTCATATCCATGACGGACATCAGCGGTATTCTGAGAGACAAGACGGATTTTGATACGCTCATTCCCGAAATTCGGGTGAGCGACGCGCCGAAGCTGATTGAAGACGGCATTATAGAAGGCGGTATGATTCCCAAGGTGGAGTGCTGCATCAATGCCATAAAGTGGGGGGTGAACCGGGTATTT
>CBCSVZ010000260.1:0-2385 GCA_965143695.1 uncultured Oscillospiraceae bacterium | reverse complement strand
TGCCCCTTTGCCCCGGTTTTCTTTATGTGTTACCACATGCACGCCCGTCGTCCGGGCCTTGACAAAGAAAGGACGGCAGTCCTCACCGCTGCCGTCATCAACTGACACAACAGTACATCCTGCCGCCAATAATTCTCTCGTAAACGATATAAACTTTTCGTCCGGCTTATACGCCGGTATCAATATGATCTGCATGTTTATTTCGCGTACTCAACGGTTCTCGTTTCACGGAGCATCGTAACCTTGATCTGTCCCGGGTACTCCATTTCACTCTCTATTTTCTTTGCGATGTTTCTGGCCATAATGACCATCTCATCATCAGAAACCGCCTCAGGCTTCACCATAATACGCAACTCACGGCCCGCCTGTACTGCAAAGGTCCTGTCAACGCCATCGAAGGAATTTGTGATTTCCTCCAGCTTCTCAAGCCGCTTTACATAAGATTCGAGCGTCTCGCTTCTTGCACCCGGTCTTGCGGCTGAAATGGAATCGGCAGCCTGTACAAGTACCGCTATAATGGACTGTGGCTCTTCGTCGCCATGGTGGGCCAGTATCGCATTGATAACCTCCGGCGACTCCTTGTACTTCTTGGCCACATCGGCACCGATGGTGATATGGGAACCCTCAACCTCGTAGTCAATTGCTTTACCGATATCATGTACCAGTCCTGCGCGTTTTGCCAGATTGACATCAACGCCCAACTCCGCTGCCATAATGCCGCAGAGCCTTGCTACCTCAATGGAGTGTACCAGAACACTCTGTCCGTAGCTGGTTCTGAACTTCATACGGCCCAGCAGTCTCACCATCTCAGGGTGGAGACCGAATACGCCTACTTCATATGTAGCGTTTTCTCCTGCCTGCCGAATCGTATTCTCAACTTCTTTTCTGGCCTTTTCAACCATCTCTTCAATTCTTGCAGGATGGATTCGTCCGTCAATAATCAGCTTTTCCAAAGCGATACGGGCGATTTCTCTCCGGATGGGATCAAAGCCCGACAGGATAACGGCCTCAGGCGTATCGTCAATAATAAGATCTACACCGGTAAGTGTTTCCAGTGCTCTGATATTACGACCCTCACGGCCTATAATACGGCCCTTCATTTCGTCATTCGGCAGACCCACTACGGAAACCGTGGTCTCGGAAACATAGCTTGCCGCACTCTTCTGGATGGCAGTAGCGATAATTTCCTTGGCTTTCCGATCCGCATCTTCTTTCAGTTTTGCTTCACAGTCACGGATGATGGCAGCAGACTCATGAACAATCTCATTTTCCAGATTAGACAGCAAATACTGCTTTGCCTCTTCTCTGCTGAATCCGGAAATTCTTTCCAGTTCTGCGATCTGTTTCTCAAACTCTGCCTTTGCATCAGCCTCTATGACCTTGATATCCTCAAGGCGCTTATTAAGAAGCGCTTCCTTCTCTTCCAAAGACTGCTGCTTTTTGTCAATACTTTCTTCTTTTTGTATCAGACGCCGCTCTGAACGCTGCATCTCATTTCGTCTGTCCTTGATTTCTCTTTCCAGCTCAAGCTTGCTCTTATGGATTTCTTCCTTGGTTGCAAGCAGATACTCTCTCTTCTTCGCCTCTCCCACCTTGACGGCTTCTGCAACAATGCGCTTGCCTTCTGCTTCAGCACCGTTGAAAATGGCTTCGGCTTCAGTCTTTCTCTTCTCGTAGCCTTTTTTATTGCCCTTTTTCCACGCAATCAATCCGGAAATAAGTCCGACAACAATACAAGAAATCACTAGGATGACGATCTGTAAAATGGTATCACCCATTTACAAACACCTCCCGGTAAATTGTAATCTAAGTACTGTATTGTATAAAATTATTATATCAATTCAGAAACTTCTGAAACACTCAAATTGTTCCGTAACTATTTTACCCAATAAGGGCCCTTCTGTCAATATGAAATTGCCCTCAATGTATTCTTTAAGAGCATGGTGATCGTCATGGGTCCGACGCCGCCGGGTACAGGAGTGATCGCTCCGCACACAGGCTCAACGGAGGCAAAATCCACATCTCCGCAGAGCTTGCCGTTTTCGTCCCTGTCCATGCCTACATCAATAACAACAGCTCCCTGCTTTACATAGTCAGCCGTAATGAATTTAGCCTTTCCGATGGCCACCACTAAGATATCAGCCTCTCTGCATACGGCCTTTAAATCCTTTGTTTTTGAATGTGCGACCGTAACGGTGCCATTGGCCCCCATCAGCAGCATCGCCATGGGCTTTCCCACGATATTGCTCCTTCCGACTACCACACAATTTTTACCGGAAACCTCTACACCGCTCTCCTTAATGAGCTCCATGATTCCTGCAGGCGTGCAGGGCTGAAATACCGGGGAACCGGTAAACAGTTTTCCGGCGGAATACGGGTGGAAGC
>CBCSVZ010000259.1:0-2385 GCA_965143695.1 uncultured Oscillospiraceae bacterium | reverse complement strand
CAGTCTGGACGCGGAGATTGGTGCCGGGGCTATTGGAGCAAATGAAAGTGAGCAGCAAATAGAGAACGCAGGCCGATTAACCGGCTGTTTTATTACTTTTATCACGGATGACGGTTTGAAAACCGTCTATACACTGAATAAGAATGAGTTACTCAATGTGAGTGCAAACACGAAAATCATTCTTACTGATGCTCAGAGGACAGACTTAAAAGCTGCACTGGGCATATCGGAATGAGAAGAAAGGAGAGGGTATTAGGAAAAACAAAATATGGATCCCCATTGTTGCTGCGGTGGTATTACTTACAATTCTCTTTGTCCCGATACCGTCAGGAACCTACAAGGACGGCGGCACGCGAGAATATACTGCCCTGACCTATAAGATCGTGGACTGGAACCGTTTCACCGGAGACGGCACTTACGATAAAACAAGGGTATATTTTTTCCCGAACAACTTCAAATCCTTAGACAGTCTATGGCATATGGAGGAGGACAAAATCGAATTTTCCTTTGTAGCAACAGTCCTTGAAATCAATGGCGCTTCTGTTTTGGTAGAGCCGGTTGCGGGAGAGGATGAACTGCACAGCAGCAATAAAATCACTTTCGCTATTAAGGATCTGGCAGAAATCGGTGCTGAGGTTGGCAGTATTGTCGAAGTTACCTACACCGGAAGCATTATGGAGTCTTACCCGGCGCAGATCAATGCGACCAAATGGAAAATGGCTGATAATCTTCGCCACATGGAGTACACAGATCAGTGGCTCGATAAGACAACGGCGACCAAGTATGATAACAGCATTTTTGATCACCTCAAGATCACAAAGATCTATTCAAATTGCTTCTTTGCAAGAACGGTTATTCCGCTGCCTTATGAAATCAAACTCAATGGTACGCTTTCGGATGAATGGTGTGTAGGAGATCAAATTACCTGTACCTATGAGAACGCCTATTATGATGAAGAAAATGACCGCGTGGAAGCCGATATGCTGACGGTTAAGACAAGCGACTGGCAACCGGATCCCAACGCTGCATATAAGCCGGTTATCTATCTCTATCCCGAGGAAGAAACCAAGGTGTCGGTAAACCTTAAATTGGACGGCAGGCTGACCTGCACCTATCCTGCCTATAACAATGGCTGGACGGTTACAGCCTCTCCGGATGGAACGCTTACCGATGCAAAAGGTCAGACATACAATTATCTCTACTGGGAGGGCGAAACCTACGCACAGTACGACTTTTCCAGAGGCTTCTGTGTGCAGGGTAAAGATACTGCTGCTTTCCTTGAAACGGCTCTTGCCAAGCTCGGTCTTAACCGCCGCGAGGCAAATGAATTCATTGTGTATTGGCTGCCCCTGATGGAACAGAACCCGTACAACATCATTTCGTTTCAAACGGATATTTACACGGATGCAGCCCAACTCGAAGTCAGCCCGGCGCCCGATACGCTGATTCGCGTCTTTATGGCTTGGCAGGCAACCGGTGAATATATAGAACTGACTGAGCAGAAGCTGACCGCACCCGAGCGCACCGGCTTTACCGTTATGGAATGGGGAGGCACGGAAATTAAGTAGGAAATACAATGGCAACAAGGTCTGCAGACTTTGTTGCCATTGGTTGTTTCAGCATATTTTCTTCGGAACTGTTATTATTTGCAAACCAGTTCTCCGTTTACAGCATCCACCGTAAGGGTGGCTCCCGTATTCAGATCGCCCCGCAGAATCGTCCGTGCAATAAGAGTTTCAACGCTTGATTGCAGATAACGGCGCATGGGTCTTGCTCCGTAGAGCGGATCGTAACCCCGGTCAATGATCAGGCTCTTGGCTTCAGGCGTTATCACAAGGTTCAGCGAGCGGTCAGAAAGACGCTTGCGCAGTGCATCGGTCATAATATCGATGATGCCCGTAAGGTTTTCCTTTGTAAGCGGGCGGAACATGATCATTTCGTCCAACCGGTTGAGAAATTCAGGACGGAAGGAGCGGTGAAGCTCCGCCATTACAGCGTTTCTGGCATTCTCGGAAATGCTGCCGTCCTGCTCAATACCCTCCAGCAGATACTGACTTCCCAGGTTCGAGGTTAAAATGATGATGGTGTTCTTGAAGTCCACCGTGCGCCCCTGGGAATCCGTGATCCTGCCGTCATCGAGAATTTGCAGCAGGATATTGAATACATCGGGATGCGCCTTTTCAATTTCATCAAACAACACCACACTGTAGGGCTTACGGCGAACAGCCTCGGTCAGCTGACCGCCCTCGTCATATCCCACATATCCCGGAGGGGCACCGATCAGACGCGACACAGAGAACTTTTCCATGTACTCGGTCATATCGATCCGGACGATATTGTGTTCATCGTCGAAAAGACACTCGGCAAGCGACTTGGCGAGCTCGG
>CBCSVZ010000258.1:0-2387 GCA_965143695.1 uncultured Oscillospiraceae bacterium | reverse complement strand
TGCCTGTCGTCCCACAGCAATTACCATATCCTGTCTGGTATTGACAGCTACTACGGAGGGTTCAACGATCACAAGGCCCTTCCCCTTCACATAAACCTTGGTGTTGGAAGTACCCATATCTATCGCAATATCTTTTGCCATTTTCATTTCCTTTCCTTATTAAATGTCTGAAGTTCTGCTTCGCAGTCTGTCCATATCCCCGTACATGTGCATACTGTAATAGCTGTCTCTGCCCGTGACAATATGGTCGACCACTTCAATACCCAGAAGCCTGCCCGCTCTTATGAGACGCTCTGTGGTTTCAAAGTCCTCTCTGCTGGGCGCGGGATTCCCACTGGGATGATTGTGCACCAGCACAACTGCCGTACAGTAATTCTTCAGAGCCTCTACAAAGACCTCCCGCGGATGGACAATAGACTGATTCAGACTGCCTTCTGAAATACGCACGGTGTTGATTACATTCCATCTGCAATCCACCATTACGATTTCAAACACCTCTTTGTTGAGCCATTTCAGCCTGGATACCAGCATCTCGCCCAACTGCGGAATGCTGGCAATGTTCAGTCTCTTCATCCCCGCCTTGTCCGCACCGATCCGGCTCGACAGCTCACAGACCGCGGCAATCTGTGCCGCCTTGGCCTGTCCGATGCCCTTTATCTGCTTCAGTTCTTCCAGGGTCATATCATACACTCCGCTTAAGGAGCCGTTCCGTGACTTTGCAAGAACTCTTCTTGCCAGGTCTACTGCATTTTCACCGGGTCTGCCTGTCTTCAGTATGATAGCCAGAAGCTCAGCATCCGACAAGGCTTTGGAACCCATAGCCGCCAGTCGCTCTCTGGGACGCTCGTCACAGGGAAACTCTGTGATACGCAGATGGGTTCCTGAATTATTCTTTGCATTTTCTTTCAAAATATCACCGCCGTAAACATTTTTTCTTTCGGTAAAATGTCTTTCCGATAAAACCGTCTGCTGCAAGTAATATTTTGGATAGGTACAGTATATATTTTTTTTCGAAAAAGCACAAGAGAAAGTCCGTATTACGGGTTACTTACCGTTACAAAGCATCCCTGTCCGTTTGTGAGTTCTACGGTGTACACGCCATCTGCGGGAGTCAGTACCGTGGAAGTGCCGCCTATGTAAGCAGTAACCTTAACGCCCTCGGAAACAGCTGTTCTGAAGGTAACGGTATTGTTTCCGTTGTCACCCTTATAGGGATCTGAAGAGTCTACCAGCATCATGGCATATCCGTTTCCTGTTTTCTCCGCAAAGGAGCCTACCAGCAAACCTCTGGAGGCGGTAATATCGGAAAAGCCCCTGGCGCCGCTGTAGCCTCTCGCGTCATTTCTGCGCGTCTGACTTCTGATCTGAGTCGCAACAAAGGAATTTTGCGGGGTAGCCATACCGAATACGCCGAGATTATCATACTGCATATAGACATCCGAGAAGAATTTTACCTCTTTATTGACCTCTCCTGCATAGGTCCAGATATCGTTATAGGTACCGTCTTTATTGACAAGGGACGCGCCCTCTTCCCACCAACCGTCTGCAGAGGACAGGCACGCATGCATCACTGCTTTGCTTCCGTAAGCCATTGCAGTATACATCTGCCATGAAATCTGAGCCTTGGTCATGGGGTTCGTGGCCAGTTTGGATCCGGCCTGACTGATCAGCCAGAAATCTCTTCCGGTCTCTCGGCAGGCAGATGCTACCACATCCATATTCTCCAGATAATACAAATGCATTCCCTGGAACTGGTTATCGAAAGGATAGATATCAAAAGAAATATAGTCGGTATCCACGGTATTTACATACTGCCGTATATAATCCCGATAATCCTGAGCACCGCAGCCGTCAGACAACCCCTTCACCCCTACAGGATTCAGGTTGTAATAAATAAATCGGTCGGAAAATCTGGCATCGTATCTGCTCTTGGCCCCTGCCAGCCAGTTAAAATATTCCGTTCTGGGCTCGTCAAACACTTCATCGCTCCACAAACAGTTATACTCCATTGAATAGGCTTCCAACTGGCTTTCAAAATCCGTCCAGTCGGCAGGATCCAGTTTCCCCGGTGCAGAAGTGTAGGTCCACTTGGTCAGACCGTTATGTCTTCCGATAACCCCCACCCCGTACCGGTCACACCACTTCATAAAATTCTTTGCCTTCGTTCCCGTACCGGTGATGCCGCAGGTAATGAAATCTCCGGCAAAATCATTTTTATAGTCTTTTATGAATTGCTCACTCAATATATCCGAAGTCATATAGTAAGCGCCTATATTAAATTTACTCCGATCCATCTTATAGCCGCTCATATCATAATCTTTGTGTTCGAACTCGGAAACATAGGGATCTATCTTCAGGCCCGTATATAAATCCACTGAGCCCTCAAA
>CBCSVZ010000257.1:0-2397 GCA_965143695.1 uncultured Oscillospiraceae bacterium | reverse complement strand
ATGTGGAAAATGTGTCCAATTCTGTTTCCCAGTCCATTGCATCCCTGATCTCCGGCGTACTGACGGTTGTGGGTGTGTTTGCCATTATGCTTCTGTACAGTCCCATGCTTACGCTGGTGAGTGTTGTGACCATTCCGCTCAGTATGCTGGCCACTGTTAAAATAGCAAAGGTCAGCAGAAAATATTTTACCAGACAGCAGACGCTGTTGGGCATTCTGGACGGCCAGGCAGAGGAGATGATTTCCGGCTACAAGACCGTGCTGGCCTTTTCCAAGGAGAAAAAGGCTGTAGCTGAGTTTGCGAAGGTCAGCAAACAGCTGAGAGGCTGTGGCATCAAAGCCCAGATATTCGGCGGAATCATGGGGCCCGTCATGAATGTAATCGGCAATCTGGGATATTTGCTCATTGCCGCGACAGGAGGCTATATGGCTTTCCGGGGTCTCATTACCATTGGCGTCATACAGGCGTTTTTGCAGTATTCGAAGCAGTTTACCAGGCCGATCAATGAAATTGCCAACCAATACGCACAGATCCAGACGGCTTTGGCCGGAGCGGAGCGTGTGTTTGAGATCATGGACTCTCCTCCGGAGGAGAATCAGGGTCGGAGTACGCTTGAGAACACCAGAGGCGATATTTGTTTCCGTAATGTGCATTTTGCATACAAGAAAGGGGAACCGGTGCTTCAGGGACTGGATCTGGATATTAAGGCCGGCCAGCGTATTGCCATTGTAGGTGCTACCGGTTCGGGAAAGACCACGATTGTAAATCTGCTGCTTCGGTTCTACGATATTGACAGCGGAAGCATCACTGTGGACGGACAGGATATCCGGGAGATCCATAAGGACAGCCTGCGCCGGAATATTGCCATTGTCCTTCAGGATACGGTACTGTTCTCAGATACTGTGGCAAAGAATATCAGCTACGGAAGGGACGGCGCCACAGAGGAGGAGATCCGCCGGGCAGCCGCCGCGGCCAATGCCGACCGGTTTATTGAGCTTCTGCCGGAGGGCTATGAAACGGAGCTGTCTGAGTCCGGGGCAAATTTAAGCGGTGGTCAGCGCCAGCTGCTTTCCATAGCCCGGGCGGTACTGGCAGATCCCAGGGTACTGATTCTGGACGAGGCAACCTCTTCTGTGGATACCCGTACGGAAATGCAAATCGGTCTTGCCATGAATGCGCTCATGAAGAACCGTACTTCTCTGATCATTGCCCACAGGCTTTCCACCATCAGGGATGCCGATAAAATTGTCGTGATCGACAAGGGACGAGTGGCAGAAACGGGCAGCCATGAAGAATTACTGGCTATGAAGGGTTGCTATTACAGTCTGTACCAGAGTCAGTTTGCAGGCCTGGAAACATAAGAATCGGGAGATCATCAGTGTGTGCTCAGCCATTCCTCCGCTTTTGCCTTGGAAATCGACTTTATGTTTTCCTTGGCATAGGGGGATTGGCTTCCGCCGTTTACATATAGAAAGTAAAGACCCTTTTCCGTCTGATACAGGGATTCCTCATATCCTGTGGGATCTCCGAAGACTCCTTCCGTATGCTTCTTTACAAGAACCGCCTTTTCCGTGTCGTACTCTCTCTTACAAATGATTTTTTTCATAAAAATACTCCTTCCGGGAATTTTATTTTGCAGTCTGTTGACTTGCCGGGCTATTATAGCATATTTCAAAGTATATTTCTATCCGGAGATTTCTGGAAAAAAAGCGGCATTTTCTGTGTGTTTTTCTGACAAATTATGCACATAATAGGATAGAGAAACAAATGGGAAAGGGTTGATTCTATTGAAGCGCATTCAATATACCGTTACAGACAAACTGGGAATACACGCAAGACCTGCGGGCCTGTTGGTAAAGGCGGCGGGGGACTTTGCGTCGGATATTACCTTTGAGAAAGAGGGCAGGAGCGCCTCCGCCAAAAAGCTTTTTTCGCTGATGTCTCTGGGCGTCAGGCAGGGGGATGTTGTTACGGTTACAGCAGAGGGCCCGGATGAGGGTGCTGCCATTGCGGCGGTGCAGAGATTTCTGGAGGAGCATCTGTAATGGTAGAAATCCGGGGCAAAGGGGTATTCTCCGCGATTGCGGCAGGTAAAATCTTTCAGTACAGCAAGGACAACGCTACTGTGAAGCGCCGCAGCGTTGCAAATACGGCAGAAGAATATGCGCGTTTTACCAAAGCACGGGGTGAGGCCCAGGCTCAGCTCCGGGAGCTTTATGAAAAAGCTTTACGGGAGGTGGGAGAGGTCAACGCGCAGATTTTTGAGGTCCATTGCATGATGTTGGAGGATGCGGACTACTGTGACAGCATCCGCAATATCATTGAGACCCAAAGCGTCAATGCCGAATATGCCGTACTGACGGCGGCCGAGAGCTTTGCGAGAATGTTCGCCGGTAT
>CBCSVZ010000256.1:0-2406 GCA_965143695.1 uncultured Oscillospiraceae bacterium | reverse complement strand
CTATAACGAATACATACCAAGGGCTGTCCTTCCGGGCAGCTCTTTCATTTTGGCAAGGGGGTGATCCTGATAGCAACCACAAGACTAATGCCGCTGCATGTGGGAAAAGGGCGGGATGTGTCTACGGCCATTGCGGACATCATTGACTATGTGGAGAATCTGCGGAAAACGGATTTTGGAAAATTCATTTATGGCTATGAGTGTGATACCCGAATCGCGGATGCGGAGTTCCTTCTTTCCAAGCGGCAGTATTTGAACCTGACCGGGCGGGACCGGGGCGCGGATGATGTGATCGCCTACCACCTCCGGCAAGCCTTCAAGCCCGGCGAAGTCACGCCGGAAGAAGCGAACCAGATCGGGCGGGAGCTCGCACTGAAACTGACAAAGGGCAATCATGCCTTTGTGGTGTGTACCCATGTGGATAAGCACCATGTTCATAATCACATCATCATCAATTCCACCGCCCTTGACTGCACCCGGAAATTCCGCAACTTCTGGGGCTCTACCTGGGCGATCCGGCGCATGAATGACAAGCTGTGTCTGGAGCACGGTCTGTCTATCGTGGAAAATCCAAAACCCAGCAGGGACCACTATGGCACATGGCTGGGAAATACGAAACAGCCCTCCTTCCAGGAGCAGCTACGCCGGGCAATCGACGCGGCCCTGGAAGAAAGGCCGAAAGACTTTGAGGACTTCCTGAAGAAGCTGGAGGCTGCCGGAATCGAAGTCAACCGGGAACGCAAGAACCTCCGGCTCCGGGGGCCGGGGCAGAAAAACTATACCCGGTGCAATACGCTGAAAGGCGACTATACCGAGCAGGCGATACAGGAACGGATCGAGGGCACCCGCACGGCAAAACCCCGCCGTACTTTTTCGCAAAAGCCCGTTCCAAAGGCTGGGCTGCTGGTGGATATTGAGGCAGCGGTCCGGGCCGGCAAGGGACCGGGCTATGAACGCTGGGCGAAGGTATTTAACTTAAAACAGCTCTCCCAGGCGGTGATCTACCTGAAAGAGCATGGAGATATGAGCTATGAAGATTTGCTGGAAAAAGCTGCTGCGGCTACCATCAGCTTTAATGCACTGTCGGCAAAGATCAAGGAACTGGAATCGCAGATGACCGCCAATGGAGAATTGCAGAAACAGATCGTGAACTATGCCAAGACGCGGGCGGTCTATGTGGAATACCGCAAGGCTGGTTATAGTAAAAAGTTCCGGGCGGAGCATGAGGCGGATATTCTATTACACCAGGCGGCGAAGAAATATTTTGACAGCATAGGAATCACAAAACTGCCCTCCGTCAAATCGCTCCGAGAGGAATACGCCGGTCTGCTGGAACAGAAACGGAAAGCCTATGCCGCCTATAAGCAGGCCCGGTCTGATATGAAGGAGCTTCACAATATCAAGGCCAATGTGGACTATCTGCTGGACATTCCTGCGTCTCAGGAGCAGCAGAAAGACAAGCAAAAATCCCGACAATAGTTTTATGTTGCTCCCAGTTTTCAGCGTTCCGAAGGAACGCGCAGCCGTCACCGCAGGTGACGATCTCAGGGGTTTGGGGATATGTCACCAACAAGCATTTTAGAGGGTTTCACGGCAACGGGAAATCCTCTAAAATACGCAATCTTACGGAAGATTGCATTGCTTGCCGGTAGTATCGTGAATTACTGATAACCAGTTTTGTTCTCTAATCTTTGCATATTCCACAGAGATAAATTGACTTTTCAAGGCAAGTGGTGTAGACTGTGATTAGCTAAAACTAACCAAAAGGAGGGCGCACAATGACAAATCAATACATGACAAAGCTGTACCATGATCTGCTCTCCAACTCTCCGCAGACAGTGACAATAGATATTCCGGCTGATATGGGAACAGGTCAGATTTCACAGGTTGTTACAAAGCAAGGAGCTGTTGTATCAGACTGGAAAATGAATTATTTTTCAGATATGAATGTGCAGGGTGTAAGCTGCGAAGATTATATTCAACTTTTATTTTGCTTTAATGATGGCGTATCGTGGAATATTGCAGATGCACGTCAATGTGTCAGCATACAGAAAGGCGAATCCTGTATTTATCGAGGTCATGGTAAGATGGAATATCTGTGTTATTCCGGAAAGACAAACTTTCTTTTCAAAAATATAAAAATTCCCATGCCCTATTTTCATAAAATTTTGAGTGACTACTTTGAAGATAGTGAGATAGATGCTTATGAGAAAAAATTATTGACTGGCATTTCAAAAGTGAGTATCACCCCGTATATGGAACATATTTTTGCGGAGGTAAAAGATTTTACGCAATACCGGGGCGGTTTAGGGTATTTATTTCTGGAAAGTAAGGTCTTTGAATTGCTGTCCGTGTATTTGAGTGAAGTATTGGAACTCAGTATTCTTTCATCGAGCTATATCAGCA
>CBCSVZ010000255.1:0-2409 GCA_965143695.1 uncultured Oscillospiraceae bacterium | reverse complement strand
TGCTTTCCTTTGAACAGGTAGGAGATTCCACGTTTATTAGGATCACGGCGGAGTCTTATTCACCTGAGGATGCTCAGAAGCTGTGCAGCCTTACTGCAGAGAATGCGAAAGAAATTATTGAATCGACAGCAAAGGTTCAGAATATTGAGATATACGGAACAGCCAACACGCCTGACCGTCCGGCGTCACCTGTTATTTCAATGTATGCCTTGCTGGGCTTTATTGTAGGCTTTATTGTCAGCTATACTGTGTTCTATGTGAAGGCGTTCCGAGACAATACGATTAAGGGAAAGAACACGGTTATTGAGCATTTTGATGTATCTTTCTTTGGAGAAGTTCCGTCCTTTGACGAACCTGATAAGGGAGCAAGATCCTATGGGGCATATGGACGCAGAAACAAATACGAATATCAGGGTTGACTTCCATTCTCATATTTTACCGGATATGGATGACGGAGCGGCCGACAGTGGGGTTTCTGTCAGCATGCTGATGTGTCTGCAAAGGCAGAATGCGTCTCTTGTCTGCCTTACTCCCCATTACAGTTATCACAGAGAATCCATTGATCACTTTTTAGCAAGAAGAGAACAATCCTATGAAAAATTGACAGAAGCTTTGCGTAGGCATGGGCTAGAGAACTGCGTACCGCAAATCAGACTCGGTGCAGAGGTGAGGGCTGAGGCGGATCTTGCCGATGAGCCGAAACTGTGCAAGCTGTGCTGTACAGGCACCGATATGCTGTTGCTGGAGTTACCCTTTACCAGTCTGGAGAACCGCATATACGAGGCCATAGAGAATATCGCTCTGAAGTATCGGATCATACCTGTTATTGCCCATTTTGAAAGATACAGACAATTATACAGCCGGGACGAAAGAGAAAGAATCCTCAGTCTTCCTAATGTGATCATTCAGGTCAATGCGGAAGCGCTAAAGAATCTGTCGGAAAGGAAGTTTGTATTTTCTCTGATTTCTGAGGGCGTGCCGGTTATCCTCGGCAGCGACGCCCATGATATGGAACGTCGTCCTCCCCGACTTGAAAAGGCATACCATAAAATCGACACAAAACTCAAAGACTGTGAACGGGCAGCATTTTATCACACGGCGCGGAATATATTTAGTCGTAACGATTGCATAACTTTTTAATACATGTTAAAATTGTGAAAACTTTGAAACCGAAGGGTGTTTTTTTGAATGAATATTAAATTTTCACCACCGGATATTTCCGATGAGGATGTTAAAGCTGTGGAAAATGTACTTCGTTCCGGTTGGATCACCACTGGCCCGGAGACCCACCGATTTGAAGCGGAATTGGCGGATTATACAGGCTGTAAAAGGGTAGTGTGCCTCAATTCCAATACAGCGGGACTTTTTTTGGCCTTGAAAATGCTGGGGATCGGCCCCGGAGACGAAGTAATAACGACACCGTACACCTATACGGCATCGGCCAGTGTCATAACCCATGTGGGCGCGAAGATTGTTTTTGTGGATCTTGCGGAGGATTCCTACGAAATGGACTATGAGAAAATGGAGGCCGCCATTACCTCCCGTACGAAAGCTGTTATCGCTGTGGACCTGGGCGGCAGAATGTGCGACTATGACACGATATACCGGTGTGTCGACAATAAAAAGGCTCTTTTTGTTCCGAATTCACTTCTTCAGGAACGGCTCGGCAGAGTAGCGGTGCTGGCAGACGGAGCGCACAGTTTAGGAGCTGTTTTCAACGGGAAGAGAAGCGGCCAGGCAGCCGATATAACCTGCTTTTCCTTTCATGCGGTTAAGAATCTGACGACAGCAGAGGGCGGTGCCCTGACTTGGTCTGATTCTCTGACAGTAGATAATGATGCTTTCTACAAAACCTTGAACGCATTTTCCCTGCATGGGCAGAGCAAGGATGCCTTTGCAAAGGCACAGCTGTCCTCCTGGGAATACGATATCATATATCCAGCGTACAAATTCAATATGACGGATATTGCCGGAGCCCTGGGCCGTTCACAACTCCGCCGTTATCCGGGAATGATTGCGGCAAGGCACAGACTGGCCGAGCAATATGAAAGAGAATTGGCCGGACTTCCTCTGGAAATTTATCAACATCAGGGGGAGCATTTTGCTTCCAACTATCACCTTATGATGGTGGGAATTCCGGGTTATCATGTGCCGCAGAGAAATGCGCTGATTCAGAAAATGGCAGAGGCAGGAATTGCTACCAATGTCCATTATAAGCCTTTGCCCATGCACAGCGCGTACAGGGCGCTGGGATTTGATATCAAGGACTATCCCAATGCCTATAAAATGTATGAAAAAGAAATCACCCTTCCGTTGTATTCAACACTCAGCGAAGAACAGGTGAACTTTACCACCAAGACCCTGAAGGAAATTCTTTCATGAAGACACTGCTAAAAGCCGGCATTTGCG
>CBCSVZ010000254.1:0-2410 GCA_965143695.1 uncultured Oscillospiraceae bacterium | reverse complement strand
CTGGCTTCCCGTTATCATTATGGGAACGGGAATCATCCTCTGTGTCGGAGTAACAGTCAAGTTTTTTAAGTGGGAGTGATATCCGCCATTTTCCATAATGTCATATCATTCTCGAACTGCCGCATGATGGGAAGAACCTTCTTTCCCGTGCGGCAGTGAAGTGATCGGAAGACAGGGGCCTCATGTAAAAATGTCAGAAAGCGTTGGCGTTTCTTATGAAATCATGGTAAAATAAGAGCGGTGATTTTTTATGAAAAGCTTTCTGAGACTTTCTATTGTAATTATATTAGCCCTTTCCTGTTGCTTGGCGGGCCTTTTACCGGTATCGGCCGCATTGGGCAGCAATGAACATAACTCCGTGGAGGAGCAGATTCCTCCGGAGGAGGCCAACGCGACTCCATTGAAAAATGCGGAAGGCGAGGACATTGCTTTTGATGTGGGAGAGGCCGGTGCGGGAAACTCCACTGCCGGTATTATTGTAATGGTGTCCGTGTTCGGTGTGTGCCTGTTGCTTTGTGTTGAGGGTGTGTATTCCTATATCAAAAAGTCCAGAAAACGCCGTGCGGAAATGTTCGAAAAAATCAACAGAGAATAAAAAGGCGGTGAACGGTATGCGGCTTATTTCTCCTGCCCAGATCAAAGCGATTGACAGGTACTGCGACAAGGAAGCGGGGATTCCCACGGGGGAACTGATGGAAAGAGCGGGGGCCGCTTTTTTTGCGGAAATTTCCAGACGCATTCTGAATGTGAGAAATAAGCGCTTTGCGGTACTCTGCGGCAAAGGCAATAACGGAGGCGACGGCAAGGTTACGGCCGGGCTTCTGGAAAAGGCAGGTGCCCGGGTACAGATCTACGATATTGTGCCGGAAACAGAGGAAGTGCCCGATTTTACCCACTGCGACTATATCTTGGACTGCATCTTCGGCACCGGCTTTCACGGCAGTCTGCCGGAAAATGTTGCCCGGATCACTGAGGCGGCCAACCGGTCGGACAAGAAAATCTTTGCGGCGGATATTCCCTCCGGTGTCAACGGCACAGACGGAAGCTGTGATCCGCACTGTATCAAAGCCTTCTGTACAGTGGCTTTCTGCGGCGCAAAGCCGGGGCATGCCCTGTATCCCGGCAGAGCGTATTGCGGAAAGCTGACCGTGAAAGAAATTGGTATCCCCGAAGAAATCATAGAGGACTTTGCCGCTCCTTACTGTGAATATTTTACCGAAGGAGAGAAACGCCGGCTGTTGGACACTGCGTTTCCCAAGCGGCCGCCGGATACCCATAAGGGAAGCTTCGGAAGAGTCGGGATCCTTGCAGGCTCCAAGGGAATGTGCGGTGCGGCGGCGCTCACGGCGGAGGCGGCCTTGCGGACAGGGGCAGGGTTGGTATACAGCTTTGTACCCGAAGCACTTTTGCAGACCATGGAGTGTCTGCTGCGGGAGAATGTCAAGCTGCCGATAGAGGATTTTACCCCGGCTGCTCTGGAAGAGATCCTGCAAAGGACAGGGAATATGAATGTGCTGGCCATAGGTCCCGGACTGGGACGCAGACCGGAGACACAGGACTTTGTCAGAACCCTTCTGACAAGATTGGCAGAAGGCTACCCGGGGAAAGTGCTGCTGGACGCAGACGGTATTACTGCTTTTACAGGCAGAAAAGAAGAATTTACAGATATTATGAAGACAAACGGCTTTGGAGAGCGTGTCCTCATCACGCCTCATCCGGCGGAGCTTTCCAGACTTACGGGAGATCCCACAGAGGATATTTGCGGCAGGCGGGTGGATACCGCTGTCAATGCCGCAAGGAATCTCAGCTGTACGGTTCTGTTGAAGGGCGCCGCTACGGTTACGGCGTCTTTGGACGGCAGATATACCGTAAACGGCAGCGGAAATCCCGGAATGGCGACAGCCGGGAGCGGTGATGTACTGACCGGTATGTGTGCGGCGCTGCTGACCCGCATGGACAGCTATGACGCCGGGCGATACGGAGCCTTCCGGCACGGGATCCGGGGAGACCGGGCGGCACTTACTTACGGAGAATACGGTATGATCGCAGGAGATTTATTGAAATGAACAATCAAAGCAGAGCATGGGCGGAAATTGATCTGGATGCTATTGCCCATAATGTACAGGAAATCAGGAGAGTTACAGATCCCCATGCCGAGGTGATGGGGGTAGTGAAGGCAGATGCCTACG
This sequence comes from uncultured Oscillospiraceae bacterium, assembly GCA_965143695.1. Lineage (GTDB taxonomy): Bacteria > Bacillota > Clostridia > UBA1212 > SIG427 > CABQMV01. Next base: position 221 of record CBCSVZ010000254.1, on the reverse strand, counting down.
GACATGGGGTCAGAGAGGTGGCCAATACCCTGTTGGCCAACGGTGTTACCAGATTCGCCGTATCCATGGTGGACGAGGCCATAGAGCTGCGTCAGGACGGGATCACAGCGCCGCTGCTGGTGTTGGGATATACAGATCCCTGTCGGGCGGATGATATTATCGACTATGACATCACCCAGACCGTTTTCACCCATGAACTGGCAAGAGCCCTTTCCGAAAGA
>CBCSVZ010000253.1:0-2415 GCA_965143695.1 uncultured Oscillospiraceae bacterium | reverse complement strand
ATATTGTGCCGCAGGCATTGCAGCGGCGTACCTGAAATACACAGGGAAGGATATTTCCTGATATTACAGCAGCAGCATGGCGTCGCCGAAGGAGAAAAACCGATACCTCTCCCGTATAGCCTCTTCATAGGCCGCAAGCACATGCTCTCTGCCTGCAAAGGCACTGACCAGCATGACCAGCGTGGACTCCGGCAGATGAAAATTGGTTACCAGACCGTCCAGAATTTTAAACCGGTATCCCGGATAGATGAAAATTTTTGTAGAGCCGCTCTTCGGCTCCATATGGCCCTTTTCGTCGGCTACCGATTCCAGCACCCGGCAGGAAGTCGTGCCCACCGCAATGATTCTTCCGCCCTTTTCTCTGGCTTCATTGATCTGCCGACAGGTTTCTTCATTGACGGTATAGACCTCTTCGTGCATCAGGTGGTCCTCCACCCGCTCTGATTTTACCGGGCGAAAAGTCCCCAAGCCCACATGCAGGGTCACAAAAGCCGTGGTCACACCCATAGCCCGTATTTCCTCCAGGAGCTCTGTGGTAAAATGCAGGCCCGCGGTAGGCGCCGCAGCGGAGCCCCGCTCTCTGGCGTACACCGTCTGATAGCGCTCCGGATCCTCCAGCTTCTCTTTAATATAGGGCGGCAGAGGCATCACACCGATCCGGTCCAGTACCTCTTCGAAAATACCATCCCATTCAAAACGGACGATGCGATTTCCGTCTTCCTCAATAATATCAAGTACCTGGGCTTTCAGGGCTCCTTCTCCGAAGTCAAAACGGGCGCCGACTTTAGCCCGCTTTCCCGGGCGCACCAGCACCTCCCAGTCCGTATCCGTATGCCGCTTCAGCAGCACAAACTCCATAGGGCTCTGGGTACCCTCCTTCACGCCGTACAGTCTGGCCGGTATCACACGCGTATCATTTAATACCAGACAGTCCCCCGGCTTCAGATACTTTTTGATATCCCGGAAGTGCTCATGGCGCCACTGTCCCGTAGCCCTGTCCACAACCATCAATCGGGAGGCAGAGCGGTCCTCTATGGGGGTTTGGGCAATCAGTTCTTCCGGTAAAATATAGTTAAAATCAGAAACATTCATATCAAAAATCTCCTTAACTGTCACATGATACCATAAACAGTATATATTTTCAATTGACACGGCAAGGTGGAAAGTGCTATTCTTATACCGCATATAATGTAATGTCCATGGAGGTTATTTCGATATGAAAAAATATAAAGTTGGCGTAATCGGCGCTACAGGAATGGTAGGACAAAGATTTCTGACACTGTTAGCAGAACACCCCTGGTTTTCCTGCGTAACCCTGGCAGCAAGCTCGCGTTCGGCAGGCAAGACATACGAGGAGGCGGTAAAAGGAAAATGGCGTCTTCCCGTTCCCATGCCGGAGAAATTCAGCAGCCTGATGGTGAAGGACGCGGAGGCCGATGCAAAGGAAATCGCTGAAAGCGTGGATTTTGTTTTCTGCGCCGTAGACATGAAGAAGGATGAAATACGGGCTTTGGAGGAAAAATACGCAAAGCTGGAGTGCCCTGTCATTTCCAATAACAGCGCGCACCGTTTCACCCCCGATGTTCCTATGATCGTACCGGAAATCAATCCCCAGCACGCGGAGATCATCCCCTATCAGAGAAAGCGGCTGGGCACTAAGAAGGGCTTTGTTGCGGTAAAATCCAACTGTTCTCTCCAGAGCTATGTGCCCGCACTGCATCCGCTGAGACAATTCGGACTTCAGAAAGCGCTGGTTTGTACCTATCAGGCGATTTCAGGCGCAGGTAAGACCTTCGAAAGCTGGCCGGAAATGCTGGATAATGTCATTCCCTACATAGGCGGCGAGGAAGAGAAATCCGAGAAAGAGCCTCTGAAGCTCTGGGGCAGTATTGAGAACGGCGTTATTGTTCCGGCAAAGGAGCCTTCTTTCACGGCACAGTGTCTCCGGGTTCCCGTAAGCGACGGACATATGGCCGCTGTATACGCAAGCTTCGACAAGCTGCCTGAGCTGGAGGAAATCATAGAGATATGGAATCACTATAAAGGGCGTGCCCAGGAGCTGAAGCTTCCCAGCGCACCGGAGCACTTCCTGCAGTATTTTACCGAAGACAACAGACCCCAGACCAAACTGGACAGAGACCGGGAAGGCGGGATGGGCGTTTCCATCGGCCGTCTGCGGAAGGATACCCAATATGATATCAAGTTTGTATGTCTGTCCCACAATACGCTACGGGGCGCTGCAGGCGGAGCTGTGCTGATGGCAGAGCTGCTCTGCAAGGAAGGCTACTTGGATTAAGAGGAAAATATTTCACGCAAAGTGGGAGGAATATCAATGAAGAAAAAGATTTTTACAGGTTCGGGCGTGGCGATCGTCACTCCTTTTACAGAGGATAATATTGACTTTGAAAAGCTGAT
>CBCSVZ010000252.1:0-2419 GCA_965143695.1 uncultured Oscillospiraceae bacterium | reverse complement strand
CTGGTGGATACGGTTTGCACCTCCCGGAAAACCATCCGCATTGCCAGTGACGATTTCCCGGCAGAGGTGGTTCGCTCCCGGTTTTTGAAACTGACAGGCAGCCACATCCAGTATGTGCTTGCCTGCATGAAGGAGAATACCACTCGAATCAAGAACATCAAGAAATATCTGCTGGCGGCGCTATACAACGCCAGCGTCACCATGGGCAGCTACTATTCAGCCCTGGTGCAGCACGATTTGGCGGAAGGAGGGTAAATGCAGGAGGAAGTCACGGGCAAATCCGTTGCCCTTATCATCAGCTCCGCAAAAATGACGGAACAGATTTTAGACCGGGCTATCCGGGTCTACCTGAGTCAGAAAAAGCACCCCAAAATCTACCGAGGCAAGCAGACTCTAAAGCAGCTGGCCGGTCAGAACGCGGGTCTTTCCCAATATCGAGATCACGGAGAAGAATATCCTGTGCTTTACCCTGACAGCGAAGAAATACCATGTGGATTTCGCACTGAAAAAGGACACCGCTTCAGAGCAGCCCCGGTATCTGGTGTTCTTCAAGAGCCGTGACGCGGATGCCATTACGGCGGCCTTCCAGGAGTTCACCGCTAGAAAGCTCAACCGGAAGCCATCTCTCCGAGCGCAGCTGGCAAAGGCCGTGAAGGAAGCGGAAATGCAGCCGAAACCTTTGGAAAAAGAGCTGGTCAAAGAAAAGGATCGAGGTGTGCTGCGGTAAACATCAATAAATTTATTATCCCCAATATTCCCTATGGAAGGCTGAAAATTTCCAAAACCGTGGAGGGCGGCGATTCTGTGGAGGGTTGGCAGTTCAAAATTACAGATGCCGAAGGAAAGGTTCTGGAGGGTTCTCCCTTCGCCAGCAACAAGGACGGCATTATCCTGACCGGGAACCTGCTGCCTGGACAGTACACGGTAGAAGAACTGCTTCCCGAAAACAGTCTTTACCAATGCGTCAGTGAAAATCCGCAGACCGTCACCATAAAACAGGGTGAGATTGTCGAAGTATCGTTCGTCAACGCTCTGCGCACCGGCAAGGTGACTGCGGAGAAGATCGACATTACCGGAAGCCCTCTGGCAGGGGCAACATTTCGGCTGGAATGGAGTGAGGACGGTTCTCTCTGGCATCCCGTGACCTACTCCGAAACCATTGTCCGGGGCGGCTGCTCCAATCTCGATGTAACGGACGGGAGCCTGACCACCGGGACGGACGGACTGCTGGAATGGGACAACCTCTATCCGGGACTACAGTACCGCCTGACGGAAACCAAAGCCCCGGAGGGCTTTAAGCTGCTCACGGAGGCGGCGTTTACCGGCACGCTTCCCACGGATACGCTGTCCGTAGAGTTGACCGTTGTCAACGCCCGCACCTTTACCATGCCGGAAACTGGTGCGGTATCCGGGGCCGTTCTTCGGGTGCTTGGGTTGGCTGCAGCTATCAGCTGCCTTTGTATGCTTTCTGTTCTATCCAGAAAAAGGCATTGAGAAAGCCGGAAGCAAACCGCTTCCGGCAAAAGTCATATGGACTGATACTGATTGCAGGCATCTTCCAATCTTGAAAAGTTACAGTACATAGGATAAACCTTTCCCGTTTCTTTCTGTTCCCTGTAAATCTGGGTGACTTTAGAAAGAATACCGTCCTGTATTTTCTGGCAAAATCTGTATTCCTTTTCAAGCAGATCCGCATATTTCTGATCTTCCAGCTTTGCAAACTCAATTCGGCTGTACAAACCATCGGCAACAGGGATCATCTTCTTTAGATCCAATGCGGCGAATATTTGCAGCGCATCGGTTTCAGAGATAGATTTGTAAATATCCCGCTTGCGAAGTTCCGCCTTGGGCACCTGTTCGTAAATCAGGTAATGGGCAGAACCTACATTCTTCCACTTTGCGTGTTTGGGCTTTCCAGAGGTTAAAGGTATGAAGTAAGTATATGTTTCGATTATTACGAGGATGCCGAGAAAAGGCTTTTGCGTGTAGTCTTTTTCCTGTGTAAATTGCACTTCCGGCTCTATGGTGTTTAGGTACTGCAAATAGCGTGTATCCACGTTATAGAAGCCTAAATTATCAAATCTTACAGTCATTTCTTTGTTTCCGCTCAAAAAAACGGAGGGACCTAAATCCCTCCGTATCATTAACGCCCCGCACTTGGGATATAGGTGGCGGAACACCTGCTGTAAAGCCTCGCACTTGGGATGTGGGTGGCGAAACACCCGCTGTGAACCTCTCGGTTCACTACTATTATATGCAATCCGTTAGAAAAAAGCAACATCTATTTTCAAAAAATCTGTGGAAAAGAAGGGCAATCATGTATTTTTTCCACGCCAGGGATAAGCCCTGGTTTTTTCATGTTCAAAATTCAAAATCCAACCTCAAAATTATATTCAAGAAAGGAAACTGCTCTATGAAA
>CBCSVZ010000251.1:0-2423 GCA_965143695.1 uncultured Oscillospiraceae bacterium | reverse complement strand
ATTCCACTCCGATGACAGGTGAGATAAGGCCATCCTGTTCCAGCTTTGCATAACCGAAAGCGATTTGCTCCAGAAAATCAATTCTCGCCTCCTCCAGCCATTTAATATAGTTGGAGTGATGGGTAATCCCCATTTTATCGGTTTCATGATAATGTACCTTGCGTATGTAATCCTTCATATTATTCTTCTTTCTTTCATGCTTTCCGCAGTGCTTTCAGGATTTCACGGATTTTCGGTGTGGTGCCGTAGAGCAGAACGCCCACAAGGTAAATTCTTGCCGAAAGCACACCGATACCGAAGACAGACCCGATCAGAACCGCGACCGAAACAGCGCTTTACCGGAGCTCCGTCACCCGATTGATATTCTCTTCTCTGTTGTACAGGAGGGTCACCGTATCGCCTGCCTGCAGCAGCGGCAGCCGGATATCCACACCGATTTCCGCAATATAAATTTCTCCGTCGATTTCCAGATAGTATACAGAATTTCCGTTTTGCACCGCGGAAGAAATTCTGCCGATGGCACCGGTACACTCCAGAACCTCAGCGGAGGGCTCCTCTGTCTCCTCCGGCAGCTCCGGCGTATCGGAAACACCCAGAAGCCGTCGGTACTCCTTCTGGGCACCCTCCAGAGTGTCCGCTACTCCTACGATCTGATAGTTGGAGACCGACACAAAGGAGTAGGCCTTTACCAAACCGGCATTGTCTTTCAGACTGATGAAATAGGAAGGCTTATCCGCCACATTGACGAGTATGGGGAAGGTGGCATTATACCCCTTCTCCTGAATCATACCCTCCGCCGAATCCATAGCGGAATACTCAGAGGCACCGTTAATGGCATAAGTCTAACTCTCCTTGGTCCGCATATTGACAAGGATAAAGCCAATATTGGAGTTGTCGGAAGCCACGCTGGTAATACCGGTATACAGCCAAACATCGTCGTTGATTGCCAGATAATTGTAGCCGGAGGTGGTCTGTACCACATTCTTCTGGGTAAAAACAGAATTCCAGTATCCGTTTTTCAACGCTCCCCAGTTATCGGCCTGTTCTACGATCAGATCCGCAGAGTATACCCGGTCGATCCAGGTAGGAACATCGGAAATACCATAATCCGTCATTTCCCCGGTCACAGCATCTACCAGAATAATCCCCTTAATATCCTTGCCACCCAGGAAGCCTATGGTGTACTCATAATAGGACAGCACCCAGTAAGGTTCTCCCGCATCATTGATTTCAAAAGAAGTCTCGTAAAACATTTTTGTAGGATAGGCAAAGCGCACATGACGGGTCAGATCCCGCATGAGGTACTCACTGGGAGAATACTTCATGCCCTTATCCAGCTTGACCAGCTCCGTGTTCTGCGTTGCCATATCGATCATGACATAATAGGGAATTCCCTCCGACTGATTGGCAAACCATTTCAGAATTCCGTTGTAGGCAAGGGGTGATACCCGTACAGGTGTTTCTTTATAATTGATCTGCGTGTAATATTCGGAAACCTCAAATTGCGAAACCAGCTCCACCACATTTCCCAGTTTGGTACTGCCCAGTCTCATGGCGGTGTCTCTGTCCACAACCGGGATCTGGGAGAAAGGCAACTCCGCAATATCCTGGCTGAATTCGCCCTCTGTCACCGTCAGCATTTGCTGGTATTCCTTCGCCCGAAACAGTTTCGCAGAGCTGACAAACACAGCAATCAGCGCCAGGGCTACGACAACGGTCACACCAAGCAAAATCCGTTTCAGGCGCTTGCCTGCATTGATTTGCGGTTTGCCCCCTACAACTTTGATTTGCGGCGTCCTGCCGGAGGCCTTCAGAAACATGGCCACATAGGCAACTGCCATTAACAGAAGCATAAACCAGAAGCCTCCGTAGCGAATATTAATGGCCGGCAGTGCAAAAAAGAAATACACCAACCCCACTGCCAAAGAAACGATTCCGGGTAAAATAAACTTTTTAAACATACGCAACTCCTTAAACTTTTTTATACAATGATGTTTCCTTCCGGTAAAATAACAGCGTCCGGCCGCACATCAAAGGCCTCACAGTCCAATTCTTCAAACAGCTGAAAGGCCATAGCCGGAGCTAATTTGATACACTTGCCGTATTCACACAGATATCTGTCATAATAACCGCCTCCGTATCCGGCCCGGTTCCGCTTTCTGTCAAAAGCCAGTCCCGGCATAATAAGAAGATCCGTCTCCTCCGGAATCAAAGGCTGTCCGGAGGCATCAGGCTCCGGGATGCCCATAAACCCCGGGTGGAGTCGTGAGAGGTCTTCCACGGGGTAAAATGACATCTCTTTTCCCACGGTCTTAGGCAGGGCGACCTTCTTACCGTCCTTCAACGCCTGTTCCATGAGGTACGTCAGTTCCACCTCGCCATTGACGGCAGCATAACCGAATACCGTCGTCGCTCTTTGATAA
>CBCSVZ010000250.1:0-2423 GCA_965143695.1 uncultured Oscillospiraceae bacterium | reverse complement strand
GGTTTTCAATTAATCGATGTACAACATTTTCGTAAAACATCTGATTGGGCTGGGGGCAAAAGATATACATTTAATGAAAAAGAAAATCAATATTACATATATGCGGATACAACAGGAACAATTTTAGTTAGTATCAACGGCTACACGGATAATGGCAATAAAAAATTGTATGAGCCTAGAAAAAATGATTATGAAACAAATATTGAAGTTGGAGAAACTCCTTCCCCAACACCAGAGACTGTACCAGAGCCTACAGGTGAATCATTGGCATCAAAATATACATACTATATTGAGGCGAACGAATTGGGTGCTTATGGTAAGTATGTGGAAATGAATGGTAAACAGTATATATTTTATTATGTTCCTGCTGGTGAATATGCGGTTTCAAGCTTTGCCAGAGGGAACATTCCGGCTATATTATATGTATGCAAAAATGAATTAATCACTAATAGTTCCGGTTATCAAGAGGAAACTATTGTCCAAATTGTTAGAGATAGAACTGATGGAGGAGAATATATAGAAATAAAAGAAGATGAGCACATAAGTGTAACTGATAACTGTGAATTTTTCCTTATGGACAAACTCATGTTTGCAAATTTGGATTAATCGCTACATCACTATCTTTACATTAGAGCCGCTGCCGGGCGCTGCCCTGGTTACGCAGATCTGCCTGGGAATACGGTTTTTCAGTTCCTCCACATGGGAAATAATGCCCACCAGTCGGGAAGAGCCCGCAAGGCTTTCCAGTATGCCGATTGCCTGAGACAGCGTTTCCTCGTCTAAAGTACCGAAGCCTTCGTCTATAAACATGGTCTCCAGCGTGATGCCGCCGGTATTTGCCTGTACCGTGTCGGAAAGCCCCAGTGCCATAGAAAGAGAGGCCATAAAGGATTCTCCGCCGGACAGGGTTTTGACGCTCCGATATTTACCCGTGTACTTGTCCAGTACTTCAAGCTCCAGACCGGACTGACTGCGTTTGTCGGAGGGCTCCTCCTTTCTGTGGAGCAGGAAACGTCCTCCGCTCAGCCGGGTGAGCCAGAGATTCGCTTTGCTGATGATCTCGGTAAAATAGAAGGCCTGCATATATGCTTCAAAGGTCATTTTACTCTGTCCAGGAATGTTGCCTGAGGCAGCGTCCGAGAGCAGCTTCACGGCAGTGTATTGCTCTTCACACTTTGCCATTTCCGCAGAGAGCTCTTTCAGGTGACCGAGGATTTTGGTATCTGAGGCGATTCCGGCAAACAGTTCTTTCTCCAAGGTTTCCTTTTGCCGCAGCTCTGCTTCCTTTGCCCGGAGGGTTTCTTCCTCTGTCAGAAATTCCTTCAGGGGCTCCCATTCTTGACGGGCTTTCGCCAGCTGAGCAGATTTCTCCTCCAGCGCTGTTTTCAACTGGGCCTGTTTTTTGTCCCGGTCTGTATACTGCTGAAGGGCTTTTTCAATTTTCGCCGATACTGTCTCCAGAAAGGCTTTCTTCTCTGCGAGGATGGCTTGTGCCTGTGCTTTATCCTTGCAGCGCAGGGATGCCTTCAGTGTTTCTATGCGCTCATCCAAAGCTGCCAGCTTCTGCCGGCTTTCCTGCCAGCGGCTGTCCAGCTCCTCCCTGTGCCGGGCAAGCTGTACCAACCGGTTGGCCCTGTCTGAATTTTTCAGCGCCTCTTCACGGCTTCTGACGGAGAGCTTTTCTTCCGCCTGTTTTCGCTCCGCTCCCAGCCGGCCTGCCTTTAAAGCAGCTTCCTCCCGGGCGCCGCGGGCTCTTTCTGCAAGACCCTTGCTCCTTTCCAGTTCCTCTTGAGAAGGGGCTTCGGGAGAGACTTCTGCCTTATGCGGATGTTCCGTAGAGCCGCATACGGGGCAGGGCAGCCCCTCGGAAAGACCGGCGGCCATGATCCCGGCCTGCTCCCGGAGAAACAGGCTTTCACAGCGGGTATATTCCTGCGACAGCGCCATATATTTTTCGTCCTTTTGGGTAAAATCCTTTTGCACTTCCGAATGTGCCCTGCAAAGCTCCTCCCAAACCTCCAGGGCTTTGAGCTCCTCCCGGGCTCTGTCTGCCTCTGCCATGGCCTTATCCGGAGAGGGGATATCAGGGTGATCCCGGTAAAAGTTATCCCTTTCTTCCGACAGTGTTTCTATTTGCCGGCGCTGCTTTTGTGCCTCCTGGTATTTATCGTAGTCGGAAAGGCTCTTCTCCAAGGTGTCGATTTCAATTCGGAGCTTTTCGGTAAGCGGCTGCTGCTTCTGTGCCTCTTCTCTGGCGGCTTGGGCCTCCTTCAGCAGCAATTCGTTTTCTTCTATGCGGGCTTGGACTGACTGGATCTCCTGTTCCGCCTGCTGTATCTTATCCTGCAGAACCCTGGCGTTGCCGCTCTTATTCAGAAAATCCGTCAGTCCTCTGATTGTGAGAGCAAGCTCCTCTTCCGTGC
>CBCSVZ010000249.1:0-2429 GCA_965143695.1 uncultured Oscillospiraceae bacterium | reverse complement strand
TATACGGGCAAAGGGGTTGTAATTCCTTTTAACAGTTCTTGTGCCTTGGAGGTTATTTCCAATATTATTTATTCCTTTCATATGCCTTTATACATGTGTGTGACCGGTATGGTATACGGTATGTGCATTGACGATTTTGGCAAATACAACGATACCTTAAATTTTATCGGCAACAAGGCGAAAAGGCTTTTGATCCCCTACATCTTTTTTGCATTTTTCTATGTGGCGCCGGTCATGGTACTGTTTCATTTTACTCAAAGCTCTTATTTGAGCTTTTGCCTCAGTGAAGTTATCTCCTCTAACAACGCTCGTCATCTATGGTTTATTTTTACTCTGTTTATTATTTTTGTGCTTTTTGCCGTGTTCAGAAAAAACTGGCAGAGAGTTCACTGGGCTATTGTATTGGTGCTGCTGGCAGTTCTTTCTTGGTTTTCATACTTAGTACCTTCTGTATTGGGTCTGAATTCTGTCTGCAAGTATACCCTGTACTTTTATATAGGCTATGTATTCAACCGTTATAAAGAGAAATTGGTTGTGATATGTAAAAATCCCTTTGTCTTAATCGGACTGCTGGCCGTGTGTATTGTTTCTTATTTGTATGTGCCACAGCAAATTCCTGTTGTTGCCGTCGCTGCTATCGGATTTGTGTTTGGCCTTGTACAGTACATCAGTTTGTCCCTTTGTGATACTAAGATATTTCAGGTGGCCAAGAAAAATGGCTTTGGAGTTTTTCTGTTCCATCCCATGATCATCTATATTATTTACTATTATTTGGGTGGTAGGGATATCAATCCCTTTTTGCTGTGCGGCCTTACAATTATTGTTGCCTATGCCATTTCCTGTTTGCTTACAGTGGCATTTAGAAAATTGAAACTGAGCCTACTTATAGGAGAGTAAGTAGCTTCTTTAACTCAGAAAGCGTTGATATCTCATAGTCAGGTGAGATGCCGGTGTCATTGACAGCACCCTCTGTATTCAGCCATACGGTTGTAAGCCCGGCGTTGATGCCGCCCTGTATATCAGAGCTGAGACTGTCTCCTACAATGATGGCATTTTCTCTGTGAAAATCGGGTATTTGTGCAAAACACAGTTCAAAATATCTCCTGTCAGGCTTGTTATAGCCCAGGGCTTCAGAGACGAAGATATCCCGTACATAGTTTCTGAGGCCCGCGCTTTCCACCCGCCCTTTCTGTACGCTGGCAGTGCCGTTTGTTACGATGTATAAGCGGTAGCTTTGTGAGAGGCTTTGCAGCAGCTCCTCTGCACCTTCCATATAAAAATGGCCCTGTCCCAGAAATCCTTCATAGATTTCCACTGCTTTTTCGGGAGATCGCTCCACCCCCAATTCTTCAAAAAGCAATCGGTAACGCCTGAGCTTTACCTCTTTCCGGGTCAGCTTTCCAAGCTCCAGGAGCTTCCACTGGGCAATATTCAGCTCGTGATATCTGCGCAGCGTATGCTCGGTGGGTTCAATATCCAGCTTTGTCAGCGCCTTGGTCAGTGCGTTACGCTCGGCTTTGTTGAAATCCAGTATTGTGTTATCCATATCAAAGAGTATTGTGTCTATCATAGGAATCCATTATAGCGTGAGAAAGCGGGCTTGTCCATAGGGAGAACGGCGTAGCCGGCACAGGGCGGTGTAAAATAGACTGCCTGGCCGGTACTGATTTACTCTGCTTCTGCTTTGGTCCGGTGTACGGTTCCTTTCGGGTGGTGCGGGGGCGCATATACAGAGGAGACCTTCAGGGGCTGCATGCCCGTGTTGATAATGTTGTGCCATGTGCCGGCAGGAACAAAAATTCCGGTATCCTTATCAACGCTGCGCTGGAAACTCATTCTGTCCTTTCTGGCTCCCATTCTGACCATGCCGTGTCCTCCTTCAATGCGGATATACTGGTCTGTGTCCGGGTGGTTCTCCAGTCCGATATCCCCGCCTGCGGGAATGGACATCAGCGTCATCTGCAAATGCTTTCCTGTCCAGAAGGCGGTGCGAAAATTTGTGTTTTGCCGGGCCGCCTGAACAATATTGGCGGTATAGGGCTCAGCGCCGTGGTCGTGACTTGTATCGCTGTGCGGATTCATATTGCTTCCTCCTTAATATCTGTTGCTTTATTCTATGCAAAAGCGGATTGCTGTGCCAGCAGCGCTTCCGCCTCTGCCGCGATCAAATCCACGGAGCGCACAGGGGCAGGGGGGCAGTTACAGGGCAGAATTTGCTTTTCGAACCAGGAAACATCCTGCCACTTGCCGCATTTGTAGCCGGTACTGTGAAAGGTTCCTATTCTTCGGAAGCCCAGAGACAGGTGCAGCCTTTCACTGGCGGGGTTGGGGACAGTTACCACCCCGTACACCGTTCGGATCCCCTGGAGCTTTAAAATATCCATGAGCAAGGTATACATTTTACCGCCCAGCCCCCGGGAGGTGAAAGC
>CBCSVZ010000248.1:0-2441 GCA_965143695.1 uncultured Oscillospiraceae bacterium | reverse complement strand
GGCGTAGACGCCATTTTGCAGTCCACGGTATGTACCCCTGCGGCAGTAAGCCCGTTTATGACTGCTGTCTTCAGTGCAGGTCCCGTAAGTCTGGAATCCATACCCACGGCCACAGTAAGCGCTCCGGTTTCTTTATGGAGCCTGTCAGACAGCCAGCCGGCAAAGGCCCCTGCAATGATCTCAACCTTCTCTTCGGTCAGGTTGACATGCTGTCCCTCTATCCCCTCCATGGCGACACCTCTGATATCGCTTCCGTTCTGCAACTTTTTCCAATCCTCCAACATAAAACTTCAACTCCTTAATCAATTCATTTTACCGCTGTCACAGGCAACAAAGCCCTCCGGCGGTGTATATCTTCCTTCCGCAGCCTCCGCAAGGGGGAAACTGTGCAAGGATATTTTTCCCAAAATCTTATCAGTGACCCTTTCTATGTACGCAACCTCTCCGGGGGTAATCAGCCCCAGTTTCAGAGCCTCATCAACCTCATCCCTGTCCAATATCCTGACATTCAGCTGCGCATCAGCCACTACATCCACCATCAAATCCCTTACGACAAGCTTATGCTCCTCCGGGTAGAACACCGTATCAATAATATCCCAATACCAATATTTAAAATTGCCCGCTCTGTCATAAAAGGCGCTGACCTTGTATCCCTCGTCGACACAGGTATGGGAGATTCCCCAGCCCACATCCTTACGGGGCTTGATGGGAAACCATCTCGTAATCAGTACCGCACCGTCAAAGTAAAGCTGTTCATCTCCGGAGATATCAACCTCCTCAAAGGGTATCAGTCTTTTTCTTATGACAGTCAGCTTTTTCATCTTTCCAGACTACGCGCCTTTCCTCAGACAATCTGTCCGATATCTTTTATAACTTCCCCCGCTATAATAAGACCCGCCACAGAGGGTACAAAGGCAATACTTCCCGGTATGGGCTTTCCGCCGGCCGCCCGGGCACTGTTCTTACGGGGCGGCTCTTCAGAATATACCACCTTTAAATGGTAGATTCCCCGCTGTCGCAGTTCCCTTCGCATGACCTTAGCCAGCGGGCACATGCGGGTTTTGGAAATATCTGCAACTCTGAAAGCTGTAGGATCCAGCTTGTTGCCGGCTCCCATGGCCGATATAATCGGCACTCCCAGCGCATTGGCTCTCACTGCCAGTTCCAGCTTAGCAGTCACGGTATCCACAGCATCTATAATATAGGAATACACGGACAGGTCGTATTGCTCTGCATTTTCCGGCATATAGAAGCACTGGTATGCATTAACGGTACATTCCGGATTGATCTTGCGGATTCTCTCCTCCAGCACCTCCGTTTTCGGTCTGCCCACCGTATCCACAGTGGCGATCAACTGGCGGTTTATATTGGATACATCCACGGTATCCCGGTCAAATATATCAATTGCCCCTATTCCGCTTCGGACCAGGGCCTCCACAGCATATCCGCCGACCCCGCCTACACCGAACACAGCGACCCGTGCCGATGCAAGCCTCTGCATCGCCTGGGTTCCAAGCAGTAATTCGGTTCTGGTAAAATATTCACCGTTTCCCATGGGTATCTCCTTTATAGGTGATTATAACATGAGACGGCTGACAACGCAATTTACAATTTAAATGTATGACGTACAAAAAGCACATTGGGTTTCACAGAACTCCCTTATGCGAGCCACTTCTGTGAAAAAATTCGGTGTTTTCCTGGTTTCCTGTTACACAGAACTCTCCCTTGCGAGCCACTTCTGTGAAAAAATTTGCATATTTTCCGTTCGCTGTTTCACAGAACCTGCCTCCGCAAGCTCTTTCTGTGAAATAATTCGATATTTTTCTGTTGAATATTAAAATCACAGTTGCATAATTATTCATTCTGTGGTATATTTATGCACGATAATATTTGCAGCCACCCTTGGAGGATCTATTATGAAAAAGATATTTATTGATGGAAAAGCCGGAACAACAGGTCTCAGAATCTATGACAGACTAATACAGAGAAAGGACATTACGCTGCTCACCCTGTCAGAAGAACAGCGAAAAGATATCCATATGCGAAGGAACGCCTTAAACAGTGCAGATATTGCATTTCTCTGCCTTCCGGATCAAGCCGCGGTAGAAGCGGTTTCCATGATCGACAATGAAAGCACCGTAGTAATCGACACCTCCACGGCACACCGTACAACGGACGGCTGGGCTTACGGTTTCCCGGAGCTGTCAAAGGCTCACGAAGAAAGGATCCTTTCCGCAAAACGCATTGCCGTGCCGGGATGTCATGCCAGCGGGTTTATTGCCCTGGTCTATCCCCTGATCGAGGCCGGCATTTTAACGAAAGATGCTCTGCTCACCTGTCACTCACTGACAGGCTACAGCGGCGGCGGCAAAAAGATGATTGCCGCGTATGAAGCTTCTGACAGAGACAGCCTCCTTACGGCGCCGAGACAGTACGGTCTT
>CBCSVZ010000247.1:0-2444 GCA_965143695.1 uncultured Oscillospiraceae bacterium | reverse complement strand
CTGTTAAAATCAATACAATTCCCATAACAGTGTGTAATTATATCACATTCTTGACTTTGCTGCACTCTGATTATATAATTAAAATAATTAGTAAAAGGAGCTGAAAATATGTCAATATGGAATAAAAGAGTGATTTTGTGTATTATTTGCGGAATTCTGGCAATTGCCTTGTTCGGTTGCAGCAAGGATGCGGAAGCTGCTTCCTCCCCGGTACCGTCCCCTACAGCTACGGCAGAGCCTACAAAGGAGCCGGAGGTAACGGAGGAGCCTACAGAAGAACCAACTGACTCTCCTACGGAAGAACCGGAAAGCTTTCAGTCTGAAATCAAAAGTGACCGGGCCTGTAATCTGAACCTTTACGGCGATATTGCAAACCCCGACGCAGTTCACGCCCCGATTAAATGGGACGGACAGGAAAGACCCATGGGGCAGACAGAGACCTGTGCCTGGCAGTTTATCGCCACTACAGAAGTGATGCAAATGGATATCTCTACCGCTACATATGGAGGCTCCGATGTCAGCATTATTTTCAATGTCTACAAATGGGAGGATTCCTATGATATCAGTGTACTGGAAGATCCGGTATTTACTGAGACCCGAACCGGCATAAAGGACAACCAGTCCATAAGATTTAAGTTCAGCGAGCATTTGCCTGCAGGCGAATATCTCTGCGTGATCTCCCAGCCCAGCGCGTCCTTTACGGTTTGGACGATCCCCTACACAGAGGATGTAGAATATCCGTATACGCGTTTCTACACCAACGGAAAACCCCAGACAGGTATTATGCCTCAGGTTAAAATCCGCTATGCCAATACGCCCGTTGATATGGTAATGGAGTTCACCATATAGTATAATAAATACGGAGGCGATCCCGGTCCGTCTCCGCATTTTACCAAAGAAGAGGTTTCATAAGAAGTGAAGAGAAAAATACATTTTACCCTGCTGATGATATTGACTGTCTGTGTGTTAACCGGCTGCGCTGTTTTTGACGGTGCCCGTATGCTGGACAAGAAGGAGAAGAATATCGCCGCCTATGTGACCCCTGCTCCCGTGGCAAAGGGAATCGGCGGCACCTGTGACAAGGAGCCCTGGCGCATAACGCTGACCGGCACGGAGGTCGCAAAGACCGTCGGAACGGCGCCTCTGGATACCAAGGCCCCCGACGGCATGACCCTTCTCATCCTCTATTTCGATGTGACAAATATATCAGAATCAGACGAGTATTTTAATTATATGTATTTTACAGCGGAGGTCGACGGAACAAAGGCGGAACTGATTGTCCCGGCCGCAACCGTAATCAATGAAAGGAAAATTGCTCTGGGCAATGTTCCCAAAGGCGGTTCCGCTTCCTATTATGCAGTATATCAGGTGCCGGAGAACTGGAGCTCTTTCAAAATTCAATATGATACAGGAAGTATCGTCTCCAATGTACTGGCTTCCTTTGCTTTTAAAGCCTGACCCACTCAAAACTGCTGTTTACGGCAGCCGCATCAATAACGTTGCGGCTGCCTTTTTGAAACGCTATATCCGCGTCACCGCTCAGGCATTCTTTGATCGTATCTGTCATTTTACCGTTTTTTGGCGCTAACAGCCGGAAAGCCGCGCTCCGGTTTTTGTGCACAGTGACTGTCAGCCGGAAGCGTCTCTGGGTGACAATGACTGTTCCCGGTCCTGCAATGCGCGCTCTCGCCCCCAGATATGTGGCCAGACGGTACTGACGCTCCCCCTCCTGCACGAGGCCTATGACCCCGGTAAAATTTTTCTTCAGAACCTGCAGCTGTGCCACTGCCAGCATCAGGGAGCCCTTGGGCAGAAAGCAATGAATCCATAGATACCGTTCCGGGAAGGAGCGGCCTCTGTCCCCTTCTACATACACTCTTGCTTCTGACAGCCTATAGGAGACTCCTCCGATGCGCATACTGCCCAGCGCACAGCTCTCCATACTGTACACCTTATGCTTGCACACGATATCCGGAGCAAACCGAAAAGGGCCCATGATATCATAATGAAGCGGAGCGTTATGCAGAAAGCGGATATCCGCCCGGGCTTCGAAAGCTCCGTCTGTTACGGAAAAGTTCAGACTGCCGGAATCAAAGCTGCATTGTACCTCTTCCGAATAGGCAGAAATGTACACCTGATCCTCATACATGATCTGTATGGCCTTGTCGGAAGCAATCACGGCAACCGTGTCCCCGGAACTCCATTGGAATTTATAGTAAATACCGTAAAAAGAATTTTCCATGTCTGTTAGTCTTTACCATATGGGATTGGATTATACGGGGTTGCTGTTATCCGCGAATCACCACATTTTCCAGAATATGGAAACCGTTTTGTTTTATAAGAAGAGGCAAAACCGAATCAAGTCAAATTGTATCAAATTCTCTTGAAGTGCGGCGGTATAATAAAGTTGTAATGTGATTACACAATTTTGTATAATAGAAACA
>CBCSVZ010000246.1:0-2444 GCA_965143695.1 uncultured Oscillospiraceae bacterium | reverse complement strand
AACAGTTCCGCTGCCTTCACCGCCTGTACCACCAGCATATACAGTCCGTTTGCGGCAGGAATTCCCCGGTTTCCGGCCTGCCGGACCAGCTGCGTCTCCGCAGGATTATAAATAACATCCAGCACACCCTGTAAATTTGTAAAAGGCTCAATATCAAGAGGGCACTTTTCCACATTGGGAAACATCCCCACGGGAGTCGTGTTTACGATAATATCATAGCCGTAATAGTCAGGCAGATGCGCATAGGTCACAGGGCCCGTCCGGGAAACAACCGTAATGTCCGCGGCGCCCATATCCTCCGCCACAGCGGAGGCCGTCAGCATGGTGCCGCCGCTGCCGAGGATCAGGACCCTGTTTCCCGCAAAGGAGACCCCTGCTCTGGCAGCCATGGCGGCAAAGCCGTCATAATCCGTATTATGCCCCAATAAAAGGCCGTCACGGTTTACAACCGTATTGACACTGCCTATTTTTTTCGCTCGCTCTGTGATTTCCGAGCAGTAGGGAATCACATCTTTTTTATACGGAATGGTCACATTGATCCCTTTAAAATCCCTGGCCCGCAGAAAGCCGTCCAGTTCCTCCGGCGGCAGGCTTATCAGCTCATAGCCGTAATCTCCGATCATTCCGTGAATCGTTTTGGAATAGCTGTGTACCAGCGTCTTACCGATCAGACCGTATTCCATACTTAAATCTCCGAATAGCTGCCCAGATACACAAAGCTGTCCTGTCCCTGTTCCAGCTCGGCCAGCAGGCTCAGTACATCCTCCGAATAGACAGAGGCATCCAGGTCAAAATAAAACATAAATTCAAAATCCTTACCCGGAATAGGCCGGCTCTCCAGCTTGGTCAGATTCAGTCCCAGGGCGGAAAATTTAGAAATCAGGTTGTACAAAGAGCCCGGTCTGTGATTCAAGGTAAACATCAGGCTCATTTTATTTGCCCCCGGATAAATCTCCAGATTTTTGGAGATACAAATGAATCTGGTATAGTTATTTTCACTGTTCTGGATTTCGTCACTGACAACGCGGAGTCCGTAAAGCTCCGCACAGTTCTGAGAAGAAATCGCCGCCACATCCTCCCTGTCAGACTGGGCTACCATTCTGGCTGCAACCGCAGTATTCTCCACAATATTGACCTTGATCTCCGGATGCTTGGACAGAAATTCACTGCACTGACCGATAGCCTGCTCATGGGAGTAGATTTCTTTAATATCAGCCATGCTCTTTGCGCCCTTGGCAAGCAGCACATGGCTCACCAACAGCTTGATTTCTCTGGCGATATAGAAATTATACTTTTTCATCAGGTCGTATACCGCCGTAACGGAACCGTGTACACTGTTCTCAATGGGAAGGATCCCGTAGCGGCACAGATTTTTCTCTACTGCCTGGAAGACCCCCTGAAAGGTGCTCATATACATAATAGAGGGCCGTGCAAAAAGTCTGTCGCAGGCCTGCTGGGAATAGGCTCCCTCCGTACCCTGACAGGCCACCACCGCCTGTTTGGTAAACTCCTTGGGCGTGTTTTCCAGGGCCTTGCGTACCTTATTGACAAGAGCAGAATCCCGGTACAGCCGTCTGCTCTGATAGGAACGGCTCAAATCAAACATCGTTGTATACAGCATTTTTGTATACATGGCCATTTCCTCGCTCTGATTTTCCGTAAGCCTGTTGAGGACCTCCCGCTCCCTTAATTTATCAAATACCGGCAAATCGTTTTCTGCCTTGTACTTTGCTATCTCTCCGGCAATTTCCATGCGTTTGGTGAAAAGAGCCGTTATTTGATTGTCGGTCTCATTGATCTGCTCTCTTAACTCCTTCAGCTCCATTTTACAACATCCTTTCCCTGTACAAAATATCCAATACGGTCATCGCCGCAACCGCTTCTGCCACGGGTACTGCCCTTGGCACAATGCAGCTGTCATGGCGGCCCTGTATGGTAAGCTCCGTATTCTTCCCGGCCGACAGACTTACAGATTGCTGCGAAATACCGATGGAAGGGGTTGGCTTCACCGCAAGACGGAAGATCAGGGGCATTCCCGTGGTGATCCCGCCCAGAATTCCTCCTGCGTTGTTTGTCTTTGTAACGACGCAGTCTCCCTCCATACAGAAGGGGTCGTTATTCTGAGAGCCCCGCGCGGAAGCCACACGGAAGCCTGCGCCGAACTCTACGCCTTTCACAGCGGGGATCGCAAAAACATTCTCCGCGATTCTGGACTCCATCCCCTCTGTCATAGGGCCTCCGAGGCCCACAGGCAGTCCCACCACGGCACATTCTATGATACCGCCCACAGAGTCCATATCCTTCGCCGCATTGTATATTTCCTGTTCCATCTCCGGTGTCAGCAGCTCACCGCCGAAATCCGAAACCGCAAGCTTTACCGGATCATAGCCCGGAGCCTCCGCACTGCCGATCTTCACAATGTGCGCACCCACAAAGATATTCCG
>CBCSVZ010000245.1:0-2451 GCA_965143695.1 uncultured Oscillospiraceae bacterium | reverse complement strand
TTCAGCAGGGCTTCGGGTGATGCGCCGTTGATTATCAGGCATCCGGGGCGGATTGCCGAGTAGATGGCGTAATTGGTTTTTGCGGGATTCATCAGGATGCTATGGGCATTGAAGCTGTTGAGGTAATCGCCTATCTCTTCATACGGGTGCACAGAGATGCCGTTTGCGCTGAAGTATTCGGCCAGTTCGGGCGTAACCTTTTGTGGCTGAACGAAATAATTCACTTTGTCTTTCTCAATCAGCAGGTAGCTCACGACAACCGGATTGCAGTGCACGTCATTCCCCCGGATATTGAGCAGCCAGGCTATCTCATCCAAAGCCGACAGCAACAAGGAGTCTGCCCCGGCTGCTTCCATGGCCTGCCGGACGGCGGGCAACTTTTCTGTAAAGCTCATTCCGGCATACTTTGTGTCGTAAACAAAGGCCGGCGCTAAAGGCATTGCAGGTCGGTCGGTCCACAACAGTTGCATCGGGTCGGCGATGCTTTTTATGCGGATGCCGCTTTTCTTCAATTCCTTTTGCAGGTGTTCCACCTCTTCGGCAGAAAACATTTTCCCGTCTATTCCCACGCAGTCTCCTTCCTGCAAATGCGCACTCAGGAATTCGGGAATGTTTGGCGTTTCGGGAAGCATCTCTTTATATAATGTGATGCAGGTGCCCTCTAACTGCCGGGCGGCTTGCAGGAAGTAGCGGGAGTCTGTCCACAGTCCGGCGTCTTTGGCTGTGACGACTACCGTACCGGCAGAACCCGTAAAGCCGGATATCCATTCTCTCGACTGCCAGTGGGGTGCAACGTATTCACTGAGGTGAGGGTCGGTGCTGGGGATGATAAAAGCCTGTATCTGCTCTTGGGCAATGTGCGCCCGTAAGGCGGCGATACGATTGTTTATTGTTGAATTCATACTATATAAGGTATTGATAAGCGCTTTCAAATATACTCACTTTACTCCAATTACTGAGCAGATTCCGCTATTTTATCAGTGTTGCTGCCATAAGCGGAGACTTCTGTGCGGAAATTTGGGTAACTGCCAGTAAGAAAGGCAAGTATTTTGTGTTGCGATTATCGTTTTTTTTGCCGAAAGTTTTGTGGATAAAGAAAGTATGTGTAATTTTGCCGCTCAATTTGATCGTGAGATTTTATAAACCATTAAATTTTAAAAACAAAAAAATGATTGTAGTACCTGTAAAAGAAGGCGAAAACATTGAAAAAGCGCTGAAGAAATTTAAAAGAAAATTTGAAAAGACTGGTATCGTTAAAGAGTTGAGAAGCAGACAGCAGTTTGATAAACCGTCTGTGACTAAAAGACTTAAGAAAGAACGTGCAGTTTACGTTCAGCAACTTCAACAAGTAGAAGATTAATAATTCGTAATTTCCTTTGAATTATTGGATTCTTTTTCATACATTCGTTGCATGATTTAGATGTAACGATATGTTGTTGACAGATTCTTTTCTTGACTATCTTCTGTATGAGAGGAATTATTCCAAAGGTACCGTAAGGTACTATCAGGCAGATATTCTTGAGCTGCAGAAGTTCGGTGAGGAGCTGTTGGGAGATCTGACTCCGTCGGATGTGGATGCGGGACTTATTCGTGAATGGATTACTTCCTTGATGGATAGGGGTTGCGCGCCAAATACGGTAAATCGAAAGTTGAGTTCTGTCCGGTCGTATTATAAATATCTTTTGCGAAAAGGAATGGTTGCGGCGGATCCGTTACAGAAAATAACGGGGCCGAAGAAAAAGAAGCCGCTTCCTGTTTTTTTGAGAGAAGGTGATGTGAATAGGTTGCTGGACGATGTAGACTTTGGAGAAGGATTTGAAGGGTGTCGCGACCGTTTGATTATCGAAATGTTTTATGCCACCGGCATGCGGCTTTCGGAATTGATCGGGTTGGATGACAAGGATATAGATTTTTCCGCTTCCCTCATTAAGGTGACGGGAAAACGAAACAAACAGCGTCTGCTGCCCTTCGATGAGGAGTTAAGGTGTTCTATGCAAGAATATGTCAATGTGCGGAATCAGGCATTGCCGGTTCGTTCGGATGCTTTTTTCATCCGGAAGACCGGAGAGAGGCTCAACCGCAGTATCGTAGCATATATTGTGAAGCGAAACCTGTCAAAGGTAGTAACTGTAAAAAAAAGAAGTCCCCATGTATTGAGGCATACCTTTGCAACGGCTATGCTGAATAACGGCGCTGATTTGGGCTCGATAAAAGAGTTGCTCGGTCACGAAAGTTTGGCGACTACGGAAGTTTATACGCATACTACTTTTGAAGAACTTAAAAAAGTGTATAATCAGGCTCATCCTCGAGCCTAAAAAAAGGAGGTAAGTATGATAGTTAGAATTCAATCGATTCACTTTGATGCGTCAGAGCAGTTGCAGGCTTTTATTCAGAAAAAAGCTGCTAAATTGGAGTAATTTTACGAGGATATAGAGAAAGTAGAGGTGTCAT
>CBCSVZ010000244.1:0-2453 GCA_965143695.1 uncultured Oscillospiraceae bacterium | reverse complement strand
GGCATCGAAGCCATGAAGCGGATCATTGCCGCAGATTTGGAAAACGGTAAATGAGATTGCTCTGAAAGAGCATTTCATGCGGAAAAATTGACAAAACCGCAGGGGACGATAAACCTTCGTCCCCTGCGGATATATTTGACAAATTATAGCACTAAATGTGGAGAAACGCGGTATTCTTTCAGTATCCGATTTCCTTCAGATAGCGGCTCAGCGCGTCCTGCCAAGTCGGAAGGGGCGTAAAGCCGGCTTCTATAAGCTTGCTCCTGTCAAGACGGCTGTTGAACGGACGCGCCGCCTTATTCAAACCGTACTCCTCCGTTGTCACAGGCAGAACCTTCGTCTGATAGCCGGCCTGACGGTAGATTTCCTTGGTAAAATCGTACCAGCTGATATAGCCGCCTTCATTGGTTGCATGGTAGTATCCGTATTTCTCGGTCTCATTCATGTCCACCAGCAGCCGTGACAAATCGTACGTATAGGTTGGCGTGCCGATCTGGTCATTTACGACGCGAACCGTGTCATGAGTTTTACCGACGTTCAGCATTGTCTTGACAAAATTCTTCCCGTTTCGTCCGAAGACCCAGGCAATGCGGACGATAAAGTACTTTTCAAGTTCCCGGCTGACCGCCAGCTCACCTTCCAATTTCGTCTGACCATACACATTCAGGGGCTTATAGTCCTTGCAGTCCGGCTTCCATGGCTCTGTTCCCTGACCGTCAAACACATAGTCTGTGCTGATATATGTCATTTTACAGTTCATCTTCTTGCAGACATCCGCAATGCTCTTCGTGCCGCCAGCGTTGACAGCACGTACTTTCGCCACGTTTTCATCATCCTCTGCCATGTCCACGGCCGTCCACGCTGCGCAGTGGATCACGGCATCCGGATTCACATCCGTAATTGCCTTTTCTACGGCGTTCCTATCGGTGATATCCAATGACATGTAGGGCGCGGCTATGTCACATGCTTCCTGCATATCAGACCCTACGCCCTCATATCCGCGTTTCAGCAGCTCGTTCATGACATCGTGTCCCAGTTGACCGCCAACGCCGGTTACGAAAAACTTCATATCAATCTCTCCCGAAACTCTTTCATTCCGATTCGCAGCATTCTCGGCTTTGTAAATTCTTCAAGAGACGCTTTACAAACTGCTTCCAGTAATGAAACTCAAAATAATGATGCCACAGGAACGGACGGCTCCCATTCAGATATTCTTTGTAGAACTGAGCACCGTATTCGTACGCTTCCAAATGATAGTCCATTTCCGGGATCAGATACGGCTCCATGAACCACTGATACCGGTACAAATCCCGATATGACTTCATGTATCCAATAAAACAAGCCCGAAAATACCTATCGGAATAAAATCTGGCATCCGGTGGCAGGAGGCCATTATCTTCCGCAAAACGCTGTACAATGTCGTTATACCCCATGATAAAAGGTCCGGTCATTGGTACGGTATAGATTGGAATGTTGGCATCAACGTAAGTCGTCTGCAATTCCTTTATACGGTCAACCGGCGGCTGCCAATCGTTAATGAATGCGCATCGCTCCATAATGAGCAGCCTTTGCCCCTGTTTACCGAACAACATGTTCTGAGGCAGTGTTCCGGATACAGTCGCAACAACCTCAGCATTTCGGATATACTGAATCAGTTGAGACAAGGGTATCTTTTCCGGATAAAGAACCGTATAGCCATTCTTTTTAAAGAAATCATCCAGCGCCTCAAATCCAAATTCCAAATCCCTGTGTTTGGGCAAAAGGCTGCGGCTCATATACACTTTTTCAGGAGTGTTTCCCCCCCCACGGACATTTGCTGCTACTGTATCGAATACTCGCAGATATTTGGGAGAATACGCTCCCCATCTGCGAAAAGCCAAATCTGGAACAATCACTTCCCGGTAGGTTGTCGGCTTATTGACAAATTCCAGCTTGTCCCAGATATTCAAGAGCGTGAGAAACTCTTTGTAATTTCCCTTGATTTCTCTTGTCTCGCCCTCGTCCAGAGCAAATACATAGCTATCCACGGAGGAATCATTTTCCAGAAAATACCAAAGCCTGGCAACTCCCTCCACAAGAAAATGTCCCCAATGGTGAATCAGATACCCGCAATAAACAACTTTTTTATCCCTGTATTCCGCGGATTCAAAGGAATTGCACGGTTTGACACAGCACTCCACCGCAGAAATCCCAACGCTGTTCCCATCCTCATCCACAACACCTCCGCAGCCAATCCAACCGAATTGATCCGTTTTCCGCACAGGTAGAACAGTGGCATTCTTTCCCTGCCACACGGAGGGAGTTTCCCGCTTCTCGTAAGCCACCTCATGCTGTTTTTTCAGAGCCGCAGCTTTTTGAGGGCGTAAGTACCGATAATCCACTGTGTCCACACACAGCACCTCCAGGTCTGTTTTTACCGTTCATTTTCCTATCTCTTTATAAGGCGTTTTATA
>CBCSVZ010000243.1:0-2455 GCA_965143695.1 uncultured Oscillospiraceae bacterium | reverse complement strand
GTGGACTGCCACCATACGGTTGAGGATGTGGGCATTGTGCTGGGTCAGCTCCTGGACAGGGCCGCGGGAGACCGGTGCGGGATCAAACGCTACGGGAGCTTTACGCTGCCCATGGATGAGGCGCTGGTGCAGGTGAATCTGGATTTCGGCGGCAGGGCGTTTTTTGTATATAACTGCGATATTCCCAAGGTACGGCTGGGGGATTACGACACGGAAATGACAGAGGAATTCTTCCGGGCGGTGGCGTTTAATTCTAAAATGACGCTTCATATCAATGTGCTGTACGGATCCAACTGCCACCATATTATTGAAGGAATTTTCAAGGCCTTTGCCCATGCAATGAAAGAAGCAATCACCGTAGATGAGAAGATTCAGGGAGTGCTTTCCACGAAAGGGGTTATCATATGAACGAGTACATTGACAGGATCAAATTTAATGAACAGGGGCTTGTCCCCTGTATTGCCCAGGACTATCTGACCAGAGAGGTTCTGATGATGGCCTGGATGAACAGGGAGTCTTTGGAGCTTACTCTGGAAACGGGTTTTTGTACCTATTACAGCCGCAGCAGACAGAAGCTCTGGAAGAAAGGGGAAGAGAGCGGCCATGTTCAGAAGCTGGTATCGCTGCACTATGACTGTGACGGAGATACACTGCTGGCACTGGTGGAACAGACGGGAGCCGCCTGTCACACCGGAAACAGAAGCTGCTTCTACAGTCCTGAGCAACCGGAGCTTCAGAAGGCGATGATATTAAATCATGATCTGGAGGTTGTAAAGGACAGAAAAATCCATCCTGCGGAGGATTCCTATACCAATTATCTCTTTGAGAAGGGTGTTGATAAGATCTGCAAGAAGGTCGGCGAAGAGAGTGCAGAGATCATCATTGCCGCGAAAAACGGAAAGCCTTCTGAGTTAAAATGTGAAATTGCGGATTTCCTGTATCATCTTATGGTGCTCATGGCGGAGATCGGCGTTGAATGGGAGGATGTGTTTGACGAACTGATGACATCGGCCAAGCTTCCCAAGTGGAGAGCTGCCGAAAAAGCGGCAAAGGGAGAGCAGTAAAAAAAGATTTGCATTTTTTTGACAAATGGAGTATATTATATATGCAGTTGTTAGCACTCGATTGTTTTGAGTGCTAACAACATGTTTAAATCAAAAATACTTTATACAATAAGAGGAGGATTTAAGATGAAAATTAAACCTTTAGGAGACAGAGTTGTTATTAAAATGGTTGAAGCCGAAGAAAAGACAAAGAGCGGCATTATTTTAACCGGCGCGGCAAAAGAAAAGCCTGAGATCGCTGAGGTTGTAGCAATCGGCCCCGGTGCTGTGGTAGACGGCAAGCTCGTACCGATGGAAGTTAAGGTGGGCGATAAGGTTCTGACCAGCAAATATGCAGGTACAGAGGTAAAATTTGACGGTGAAGAATATACAATTGTAAAGCAGGGAGACATCCTTGCAGTTGTTGAGTAATCAGGAGGTAATTTATTATGGCTAAAGATTTAAAGTTTGGTGAGGATTCAAGAAAAGCTCTGATCAAGGGCGTTGACCAGTTGGCTGATACGGTTAAGATCACATTGGGACCTAAGGGCAGAAACGTAATTCTGGATAAAAAGTTCGGCGCACCCCTTATTACAAATGACGGTGTTACCATTGCAAAGGAAATCGAGTTTGAGGACAGATATGAGAATATGGGCGCACAGCTGGTGAAGGAAGTTGCTACGAAGACAAACGATGTAGCAGGTGACGGTACCACGACCGCTACGGTTCTGGCACAGGCAATTATCAGCGAAGGCGTAAGAAACATTGCCGCAGGTGCGAACCCCATGGTATTGAAGAGAGGTATCGCCAAGGCTGTTGACGCTGCTGTCGAGAGCATTAAGACGGACAGCCAGAAGATAAGAGGCAAAGAGGATATTGCCCGTGTTGCTTCTATCTCCGCTAACGATGAGGTGATCGGCAGCCTGATCGCCGACGCCATGGAGAAGGTTTCCAATGACGGTGTCATTACGGTTGAAGAATCGAAGACCATGGGAACAAATCTGGATGTTGTAGAAGGTATGCAGTTTGACAGAGGTTATCTGTCTGCTTACATGGCAACGGATACGGATAAGATGGTTGCAGAACTGGATAATCCTTATATTCTGATTACAGATAAGAAGATCAGCAATATTCAGGAGGTTCTGCCGCTGTTGGAGCAGATCGTACAGCAGGGTAAGAAGCTGCTTATCATTGCAGAGGCTGTAGAAGGCGAAGCTCTGGCAACTCTGGTTGTCAACAAGCTCAGAGGCACCTTTACCTGTGTTGCTGTTAAGGCTCCGGGCTTTGGTGACAGAAGAAAGGCAATGCTTCAGGATATCGCCATCCTGACCGGCGGTGAGGTTATTACAGAGGAGCTGGGCCTTGAGCTGAAGGATACACAGCTTTCTCAGCTGGGCCGTGCAAGACAGGTA
>CBCSVZ010000242.1:0-2455 GCA_965143695.1 uncultured Oscillospiraceae bacterium | reverse complement strand
AATCTGTATTATCCAAGCGGGGAAGTACCGGTTCTGAGGTAACGCAGATACAGAAGAAACTGAAGAACTGGGGATACTATACAGGTGACATAGACGGAATTTACGGCAGCAGAACGGAAAGTGCCGTAAAATCCTTTCAGCGGAAAAACGGTCTTACCGCAGACGGGATCGCAGGCCCTAAGACTTTGGAGGCCATGGGAATTTCTTCTTCCTCTTCTGCTTCCTCCGGCAGCGGGACAAGCTCTTCTGATTTAAATCTGCTGGCGCGGGCTGTATACGGAGAGGGCAGAGGCGAGCCCTATGAGGGACAGGTGGCAATTGCCGCAGTGATATTGAATCGTGTAGAGGACAGCCGTTTTCCGAAGACCGTAGCAGGGGTCGTATATCAGGCAGGTGCCTTTGATGTTGTTGCTGACGGGCAGATCAATTTATCCCCTAACAGCACTGCCTATCAGGCGGCCAGAGATGCCATGAACGGCTGGGATCCTACCTACGGCTGCATTTATTACTATAATCCGAGTACAGCCACCAATCAGTGGATCAAGACACTTCCCATTTCGGTGCGGATAGGGAAACATGTATTTTCCAAGGGAAAGTGACTTTTATCCCTGAATGTGGTATTATTCCGGTAAAATCAAAAGGAGAAATTTATGAGGCTTCAGGATATACACATAAGGGATCCGTATATTTTACCGGAGGAACACACCTATTATTTATACGGAACAAGAGGACAGGACACATGGGGGGAAGGTCGGGGCTTTGATGTATATGTGAGCTCCGACCTGACCGAATGGCAGGGACCTGTGGAAATTTTTCGGAGAACTCCGGATTTCTGGGCGGACAGAAATTACTGGGCGCCCGAGGTATACAAGTACGGCGGGGCATACTATATGTTCGCCAGCTTTAAGAGCGCGGCGCAATGCCGGGGGACGGCAGTCCTGAAATCGGAAAGTCCGCTGGGGCCCTTTGTTCCTTACAGCGACGGTCCGGTTACGCCTGCAAATTGGGAATGTTTAGACGGTACGCTGTACATAAGCAAAAAGAATATCCCCTATATGGTTTTCTGCCGGGAGTGGGTGCAGGTGGGTGACGGCGAGATCTGGGCTGTGGAGCTTTCCGGAGATTTGAAAAAGGCCGTGGGTGCGCCCCTGTACCTTTTCAAAGGCTCAGATGCGCCCTGGACGCATAAAAACCGGGCAAGATATATTACGGACGGCCCATTCCTGTATCGGACAGACAGGCTTTATATGCTCTGGTCAGGGGTTACGGACGCAG
This sequence comes from uncultured Oscillospiraceae bacterium, assembly GCA_965143695.1. Classification (GTDB taxonomy): domain Bacteria; phylum Bacillota; class Clostridia; order UBA1212; family SIG427; genus CABQMV01. The sequence continues at coordinate 1,180 of CBCSVZ010000242.1, read as the reverse complement.
GCTATGTTCAGGGAATCTCCGTTTCGGACAACGGGGAGCTTACAGGCAGGTGGATTCATTCGGAAAGGCTTCTCTTTGATCGGAACGGCGGCCACGGTATGGTCTTTCAGGGCTTTAACGGAAAGTTATATTATACCTGTCACTGCCCCAATGTTTTCCCGAATGAAAGACCTGTTATTCAGGAGCTGAAAAGCGGATGGGAAGGTATTGCATTTTACTGAAGCCTCTGGTATAATACTAAGGCTGTTTTATTACACACGGCATGAGGATGTACCAGGGGTCCTGGGCTTGCCAATGAGTCTTCCCCGTACAGATGAAGCGTGCCGGAGGAAATGAATATAAGGAGGATTTTAAAATGGCAGTTATTTCAATGAAGCAAATGCTGGAAGCAGGTGTGCATTTCGGACACCAGACGAGAAGATGGAACCCTAAGATGGCGGAGTACATCTTCACAGAGAGAAACGGTACTTATATTATCGACCTTCAGAAGACCGTTAAGAAGATCGATGAGGCTTACTACTTCCTGGTAGATGTAGCGAAAGCGGGCGGAAGCGTTCTGTTCGTAGGAACAAAGAAGCAGGCGAAGGATTCTATTGTTGAGGAAGCGGAGAGAGCCGGACAGTACTATGTAAACAACAGATGGCTGGGCGGTATGCTTACCAATTTCAAGACCATTGAGAAGAGAGTACAGAAATTAAAGCAGCTTACCGAGATGGAAGAGGCAGGAATATTTGACCGCCTTCCCAAGAAAGAGGTTATCAAGCTGAAGGCTGAGAGAGATAAGCTGGAGAAGAACCTGGGCGGTATCAAGAATATGGAAGGACTTCCTGCTGCCATGTTCGTTGTAGACCCCAAGGTTGAACACAATGCTGTTGCAGAGGCAAGAAAACTGGGTATTCCCGTTGTTGCTATTGTAGATACAAACTGTGATCCTGACGAAGTAGATTATGTTATCCCCGGAAACGATGACGCCATCAGAGCCATCAGACTGATTGCCGCTAAGATGGCTGATGCCATTATCGAAGGAAATCAGGGCGAGGATTTTGCTGCAGAGGAAGCAGAAGCTGAGGAGACTTCCGAGGCTGCTGTTGAAGAGCCCGCTTCCATTGAAGAGGTCGTTGCTGCTGCAGAAGAGACCACAGAGGCTGCAAAGGAGGCTTCCGGCGACTCTGTAGAGATT
>CBCSVZ010000241.1:0-2473 GCA_965143695.1 uncultured Oscillospiraceae bacterium | reverse complement strand
GGAAGCCTCCACCCTGGTCGGTCATGCGGTGGGCGGGGTTTGCCCCTTTGCAGTCAACGAAGGGGTTTCCGTTTATCTGGATTGCTCCCTGAAACGGTTTGAGACTGTATTTCCGGCTTGCGGAAGCAGCAACAGTGCCATTGAGCTGACGGTGGAGGAGCTGGAAACATATTCGTGCTTTACATCATGGGTCGATGTGTGTAAGGGCTGGTGCTGATGCCGGCGGGAAAATAACATAACCGGCAGTCTGCCCATAAACAAGCGGACTGCCGGTTTCCTTTTACCTTTTACATTTTACCAGTGAAAGCTTCCGGAGAGTAGGATTGTGGTGTCAGCCGATACGGTAAGCAGACCGCCTTCCGTGTGCCCCTCTTTCTTACTGCCGTCTGCAAGAGTTACACTGCAGGTACCGGGTTTCACCGAGGTAATAAACGGAATATGCCCTGCCATAATTGCCAGATCTCCCTCCGCGCCCCGCAGGGACAGCACTTCTGCGTCTCCGTCAAAGAGATTTCCGTCGGGAGTAGATATCACCAGATGAAACGTATTCATCGTGCCACCTTCTTTGCCTTCTCTACGGCATCGTCAATGGTTCCTACGAACAGGAAGGCAGACTCCGGCAGATCGTCGTGCTTGCCCTCAATAATTTCCTTAAAGCCGCGGATCGTTTCCGACAGCGGAACATAAATTCCCGGGAAGCCGTTGAACTTTTCGGATACCGTAAAGGGTTGGGACAGGAAACGCTGAATCTTACGCGCCCGGGATACCAGCAACTTATCCTCGTCAGAAAGCTCATCCATACCCATAATGGCGATAATATCCATCAGCTCCTGATACCTCTGTAAAATGCGCTGTACTTCACGGGCCACCTGATAATGCTCTTCTCCTAAGGTCTCCGGAGAGAGAATTCGGCTTGTAGACTCCAGAGGATCTACCGCCGGATAGATACCCTGAGAAGCAATATTTCTGGAAAGTACCGTTGTGGCATCCAGGTGGGCAAATGTCGTTGCGGGAGCAGGGTCTGTCAGGTCATCTGCAGGAACATAGACCGCCTGTACCGAGGTGATGGAGCCCTTCTTTGTAGAAGTGATACGCTCCTGTAAAGCACCCATTTCATTTGCCAGCGTGGGCTGATAGCCTACCGCAGAGGGCATACGTCCCAAAAGGGCGGAAACCTCTGAACCGGCCTGGGTAAAACGGAATATGTTGTCAATGAACAGCAGCACATCCTGTCCTTCTTTGTCTCTGAAATATTCAGCCATTGTCAGTCCGGAAAGTCCGACTCTCATTCTGGCTCCGGGGGGCTCGTTCATCTGGCCGTATACTAAGGCCGTATTGGAAAGAACGCCCGACTGTTTCATTTCGTTATATAAATCATTGCCTTCACGGGTACGTTCTCCTACGCCGGTAAACACGGACAGGCCGCCGTGCTCTTTGGCAATGTTGTTAATGAGCTCCATGATCAATACCGTCTTACCTACACCGGCGCCGCAGAACAGACCGATCTTACCTCCTTTTGAGTAAGGACAGATCAAATCGATTACTTTGATACCGGTCTCCAGAATTTCCGTAGAAGTGGAAAGCTCTTCGTATTCCGGCGCCGGACGGTGGATGTCCCAACGCTCCTCTGTTTCCGCTTCCGGGCCGTTGTCCACGGTCTCGCCCAGGACATTGAATATTCTGCCCAGCGTTCCTCTGCCCACCGGAACGCTGATGGCCTTGCCGGTATCGGTCACCTCGGTATCTCTCTTCAGTCCGTCTGTGGACGCCATGGCGATACACCTTGCCGTGTTGTCACCGATATGCTGGGCAACCTCTACGGTCAGCGTTTTATTCTCAATAGGAATTGTCAGCGCGTTATAGATTGCCGGAAGCTCGCCTTTTTCAAAGCGCACATCCACTACCGGTCCCATAACCTGACATACTTTTCCTTTATGCGTATTTGCCATTCTTATCACTCCTTCTATGCACCGCTTCCGGCTACAATTTCTGTTATTTCCTGTGTAATGGCGCTCTGTCTTGCGCGGTTATACTGCAACTGTAAATCCTCAATCATCTGTCCCGCGTTCTTTCCGGCACTGTCCATAGCCATTCTGCGGGCTGCTACCTCGCTGGCGAAGCTTTCCCGTACAGACATGGCGATCAGTCCGGCTACATATTCGGGAATCGCCGCCTCCAGGATCGTTGCTTCATCGGGTTCAAATAAAACGGAAGCGCCTTCCTGCTCTGTACCCGGCGATAGGGGGAATACCCACCTGATCATGGCTTCCTGGGTCATCATGGATACATAGCGGGTGCTGATGATGCCCAGCTTATCGTATTCTCCGCGGGTAAAATCCTCACACTGTACTTTGGCCAGCTGAAAAGCGTCCGCTCCGGAAAAGCTTTCCGAGGATACGGGCTCTTTCCCGAATCTGTCGCAGGCCCTCTTCCCGATGGGAATCATTTCCGCCGCAGGATATTCCTTTGCAAG
>CBCSVZ010000240.1:0-2475 GCA_965143695.1 uncultured Oscillospiraceae bacterium | reverse complement strand
CAAGGTCGGCGCCGCGCTGGCAAGTAAATTAAGTGACGAGGGACATAATATTACCGTAATTGATACAAACGCGGAGAAGATACAGCGCATTACGGAGAAATTGGATGTTATGGGAATCCTCGGCAGCGGTTCTTCTATTAACACCCTGAATGAAGCGGGAATTGAAAATACGGATGTGTTTATTGCGGTAACGAGCTCCGATGAGTTAAACCTGCTGTGCTGCATGTTTGCCAAAAAGGTAGGGCACTGCCACGCTGTTGCCCGCGTGCGGAATCCCGACTACAGCCGCGAATTGGAATTTATCAAGCAGCAGCTTGGAATTTCCACGATTATCAATCCGGAACTGGCCTCTGCGAGAGAAATTTCCCGTTTGCTGCGTTTCCCGGCAGCAAGTAAGATCGACACCTTTGCTCAGGGCAAGGTAAGACTGATCAAATTTCAGCTTATGGATATACAGCGTCTGGACAGGGTGCCGCTTAAGGAGATTCCCGAGCGGATCGGCTGCGATGTGCTTGTATGTGCTGTGGAGCGCGGTCACGATGTGGTGATACCTGACGGCGATTTTACCCTCAAAAGCGGAGATGTGGTTACGGTGCTGGCTACGTCTGATCGGGCGGCAAAATTTTTTGAGAAGCTGCATCTGCCCACCAGGCCCGTACACAGCGCGCTGATCGTGGGAGGCGGCACTATAGGCTATTATCTGGCCAAGGAGCTGATTGCCAGCAATATCAGAGTCCGTATTGTGGAACAGGACGAGGCAAGGTGTAATAAACTGGCGGAAGATCTGCCGGAGGCGACGATCCTCCATGGAGACGGCACAGACAGGCAGCTTCTGATGGCAGAGGGCCTTCCGATCTCGGAGGCTGTGGTAGCACTTACCAATATTGACGAAGAAAATATCCTGATTTCGCTTTTCGCGAAGTCTCACAGTGACGCGAAATTAGTAACCAAGATCAACAGACTGGAATTTGACGATATTCTTGAGAATCTGGATATCGGAAGTGTCATCTATCCCAAATACATTACCTGTGATTTCATTCTTCAGTATATCAGAGCGCTTCAAAACGAATCGGGCAGTAATGTAAAAACTCTTTACCGTATATTGGATGACCGTGTGGAGGCCCTGGAATTCACGGTACACGGTCCGTCTGCAGTAACTGCGGCGCCTTTGTCCCAGCTGAAGCTCAAGCCCAATCAGCTCATATGCTGTATCAGCAGGGGGGAGAAGATCATTATTCCGCGGGGTGGAGACTATATACAGGTGGGGGATTCCGTGATTGTGGTCACCCTGGAACACGGACTGCATGACATCAGGGATATCCTGGAGGACTAATCGGTCTTCGGAAAGGGAATTGTAGGCCATATGAATTTATCCATGATCTTTTATATTCTCGGAAGAGTTCTTACCTGTGAAGGCGCCCTGCTGCTTCTGCCGCTGGGGGTCTCTCTGATCTGTGGGGAGTGGAACGTCGCCGGCTCTTTTTTGATTACGGTCGGTATTTGTGTCCTGTTGGGCCTACTGCTGTCCTTGCGCAAACCATCCAAAAAAGTGCTCTATGTGAGAGAAGGCTTTGTGGCTACGGCTCTTTCCTGGATCGTCATCAGCGTACTGGGTGCGCTGCCGTTCCTGCTGACCGGCGCGATTTCAGACCCGATATCGGCGCTTTTTGAAACCGTGTCGGGCTTTACGACAACAGGCGCGAGCATTTTACCCAATGTGGAAATCCTGCCTAAGGGAATCCTGTTCTGGCGCAGCTTTACCCACTGGATCGGGGGAATGGGCGTGCTGGTGTTTCTACTTACCGTATTACACCATACAGAGGGCTCCCATGTGAATCTGATGAAGGCGGAAAGCCCGGGTCCGCAGGTGGAGAAGCTGGTGCCCAAGATCCGTTCCACCGCTATGATCTTGTACGGCATCTATATTGCGCTTACGGTGCTTCAGATCCTGTTCCTTTTGTGCGGCGGGATGCCTCTCTTCGATGCGGTGACTACGGCCTTCGGTACGGCAGGTACGGGCGGCTTCGGTATCAAAAACGACAGTATGGCGGGGTATTCGCCGTATTTGCAAAATGTTGTCACTGTATTTATGATCCTGTTCGGCATTAATTTTATCTTCTATTTTTTGTTGCTGATGAGGAAATTCAAGCGGGCTGTACTGATGGAAGAGGTACGCTGGTATCTGATCATTATTGCTTCATGGGGGAAGCGGTACAGCATGCTGCCTTTCAGGTGGGTTCCATTATTACAACCACCGGCTTTGCAACTGCAGACTTTAATATATGGCCCCAGACCTCCAAAACCATTCTTGTGATGCTGATGTTCGTAGGAGCCTGCGCCGGCAGTACAGGCGGCGGAATCAAGGTGTCCCGGTTTGTTATCCTGGTAAAAACCATCCGGAAAGAGATCCGCCATTTTCTCCATCCCCAGAGCATCGGTAAAATATCCATTGACAAGAAGCCGCTGCCCCACGAG
>CBCSVZ010000239.1:0-2483 GCA_965143695.1 uncultured Oscillospiraceae bacterium | reverse complement strand
CCGCTTCGGGAATGGCGGCTTTGATGCCTTTGTTCATGGCCTCGCAGACCTGCACTGCGCTGAGGCTTCCTTTATATGAATCCGGTATAATGATTATTTTCATAGGATAGCTCATTCCACACTTTCTTTGATAAGAATATAACATTATACCATTTTCGAGCGCGCGAAGCAATTTGTAAAATGTCGATAATTGCCATGCGGGTGCAATTGTGATATAATCAGTATCACTTTTTATATTTAAAGTGAGAAAGTGAGGAAAAGCATGACTTCTATGATACTGACCGCCATTGTCCTGTATCTTGCAATGATGATATTTATAGGCTGGCGCTGTTCAAAACAAAACAAAAGCACAGATGATTTTTACCTGGGAGGAAGAAAACTGGGGCCTTTTGTAACCGCCATGAGCGCAGAGGCTTCCGATATGAGCGGATGGCTTTTAATGGGACTTCCGGGACTGGCTCTGATGACGGGGCTTGCAGAAGCGACCTGGACGGCGATCGGCCTTGCGATCGGCACCTATATTAACTGGCTGCTCGTTGCGAAGCGGCTCCGAAAATATTCGGAACGGATCGATGCGGTTACGATACCGGAGTTCTTCTCCAAGCGTTTCGGAGACAAGAAAAATATTCTTGCGCTGATTGCGGCAATTATCATTATTATATTCTTTATTCCCTATACCGCTTCGGGATTTTCTGCCTGCGGCAAGCTCTTCGCCAATTTGTTCGGTATGGACTATATGACGGCTATGCTGATCAGCGCAGCTGTAATTATTCTATACTGCACGCTGGGGGGCTTTCTGGCAGCATCCACTACGGACTTTATACAGAGTATCATTATGACATTTGCCCTGTTTATTGTACTTGGCTTCAGCGAAGGACTCATAGGCGGATTCGACTCTGTATTTGAAAATGTGAAAGGCCTGTCCGGGTATCTGGATCTTACAAAAGGATATCTGGTGGATTCCGGAACAACCGACAGCTACGGAGCAATGAAGATTGCTTCTACGCTGGCATGGGGACTTGGCTATTTCGGAATGCCTCATGTGCTTCTGCGTTTTATGGCCATTGACGACCCTGCTAAGCTTAAGACCTCCCGTCGCGTGGCCAGTGTGTGGGTTGTGCTTTCCATGGGGATTGCAATTCTGATCGGCGTTGTGGGATACAGCCTGATGCAGAGCGGCATTGTGGGACCTTATGAGTCCGCCTCTGCTGCGGAGACGATCATTGTAGATATCTCCAGATTTATGAGTGGAAGGGGATATATTCCCGCATTTATGGCCGGAATCTTTATCTCCGGAATTCTGGCATCTACCATGTCAACTGCCGATTCTCAGCTGATTGCGGCTTCCTCCAGTATTACGCAGGATATCCTGATCAATAAATGCCATCTTCAATTAAGTGACAAGAAGAAAATGCTTCTGGCCAGGATATCGGTTATTGTAATTTCTGTTATTGCGATTTTCTTTGCAATGGATCGGGATTCTTCTGTGTTCCGAATTGTATCCTTTGCATGGGCAGGTTTCGGCGCTGCCTTCGGACCGGCGGTGCTCTTCGGCCTCTTCTGGAAGAGAACTACCAAGTCGGGCGCTCTTGCGGGCATGATTACAGGCGGCGTAATGGTATTCGTCTGGAAGTATGTGATTGCCGGATTGGGCGGAATCTTCGCTATCTATGAATTGCTGCCGGCGTTTGTACTGGCTTGTATTGCTATTGTGGTTGTAAGCCTTCTGACAAAGAAGCCGGAGGAAGAGATCCTTGCGGTTTATGAAGAAATCTCTGCGGACATGAAGAAATAACAGATCGTTCCTCATCCTTTGTGTAAAATCAAAAGCCGCCGGCCAATCCGGTGGCTTTGATTTTTAGGGAAAATGAATTGTAATTCAAACAGATAAAGAATTGGTTTGGTGATTATTTAATGAGTAATAAAACAAATTTAAAATTGATTTTAATTCCAATCGTAGTGGTTTTGCTTTTGGGAGGTATTTTAATTTATTTTTTCATAAACGGACAACCAAAAACCGTTGCAACTTATGAGCAAGTTTGGGCAGCGATTGAAAATCAAGGAATTATACCTACTGATACAACCGAAATGTTTAAGGAGGCGTGGAAAGATAGCAGGAGCGAAACGCTCCAAAAGGCATTAACTTTCATAAACCCAGAGGGAGCTGTTAATTTTAACTTTTTTGTTTTTGATGATGATAGATCTGCTCACAGAGCACGTGCTTCCTATTGGAATTATCTTAGATATGATAGCGGTCGGTTTGGAACAAGTACCACAAATCAAGAATACTCATCATCTGCCTCTAATTTTACAGTTTTCTGGGTAAAATACGATAACTATTATACTGTATGTACGAGAGTAGGAAATACAGTAATATATGCAGAAGCAAATGCAGATGCTAACAAAACCATTAAAGAAATTATTGAAGAAATCGGTTATCAATAAGAAATCGATTGTTTTATCAATCGGGATTTATCTATTTG
>CBCSVZ010000238.1:0-2496 GCA_965143695.1 uncultured Oscillospiraceae bacterium | reverse complement strand
CGTCCAAAATCACGCCCACGCCATGCTGCTTACACTGCTCCATCATGGTATTGAAGGCGCTTTCGCCGCCCAGAATGGGATCGATACGGCGGTAATTCGCAGTATCATACCGGTGGTTGCTGGAGGCCTCAAAGATAGGATTCAAATAGAGCTTGTCCACTCCCAAAGAACAGATATAATCCAGCTGTTCCCCAATGCCGTATAAATCGCCGCCGAAAAAGTCCCATTTGACAATATCACCGTTGGGCTCTTTTTCATAATGGGGAATCTCATACCAATCCTCATAGACCCGTACGCCGCCGTTAACTCTGCCGCAATTTTCGATATCCACTTTCCCACTGCGGCAAAATCTGTCAGGAAAGATCTGGTAGATAACAGAAGAAAGAAAATCTTCCGGTACCGTCAGTTCCTTTTCATAAACGGTAATCTGAAAGGGAATCGGGCCGTTTTCATAGACGCGTCCCATCCCCCCTGTTCCGGAGCTGTTATTGCCGTAATAGATCTGTTCGGCAGCCGCGTCGAACTGAAGGGATTCCTGCTTGGTAATGACAAAATAATAAAAATACACGCCGGCAGTATCAAAGCTGCTGATTTCCGACCGGAACATCCGCTCAATACGTCCCTCTTTCAGTACAGACTGCCTGTCCATAGGCACATCAAAGGACAGATGCCCTAAGGACGTATCCGCCTCGAAATGAACAGAAACACTGAGCTCCCCATGGAGATCGCAGTCGGCAGCCGCTGCCAGCGAAAGTGTAACACTGCCGCCGGCAGCAATTGCCCCAAAGGGGAATCTGTATGTCAAATCCCTGGTATCGTGAAACAACTCAAAACCGTTAATCATATTTTACATTCCATATTTCCTTTGCGTATCGCTTGATGGTATTGTCACTGGAGAACACACCGGAACCGGCGATATTCATTGCCGACATGCGGTTCCAGCTTTCCCGGTCTCTGTACAGCACATCAATTCGGTGCTGTGCCTCCTTATAGGATTCAAAGTCCGCCAGCGTAAAATACGGATCGTTTTCATTCACCAGATGCCGTATAATAAGCTCAAATTCATCCGGCCTGCACAGACCCTTGTATCCTCTGTGCAGATCATCCAAAAGCCGGGCAATAGACGGGTTTCCGTATATCAGATCCTCAGAGCGGTATGTGCCTGCCTTCTGGAGGGCAATCACCTCATCTGCCGTCATACCGAAAAGCACAATGTTATCGTCCCCCACTTCCTGACGGATCTCCACATTGGCGCCGTCCAGAGTTGCACATGTGACTGCGCCGTTCATCATAAATTTCATATTTCCCGTACCGGAGGCCTCCTTGGAAGCAGTGGAAATCTGTTCACTGACATCACCGGCCGGAATCATGATTTCAGCAAGACTGACACTGTAATTGGGCAAAAATACGACCTTCAGCCTGTCGTTTACGGTTTTATCGCTGTTCACCTGCTGCGCAACCGTATTGATCAGCTTTATTACACTCTTGGCGATCAGATAGCTGGGAAAGGCTTTTGCCGCAAAAATATAGGTATGGGGAACGATATCCAAATTCGGATCGTCCTTTAACCGGTTATATAAATCCATAACCTGCATAATATTTAATAGCTGCCGCTTATACATATGCAGCCGCTTGACCTGTATATCAAAAACAGAGGAGGGATCTACCGTAATACCGCATTTATCCTGAATATAAGCAGCCAGTCTCTGTTTATTACGGAGCTTCACATCGGCCAGCGCATCCAGAAAGGCCCGGTTACCCGTATGTTTTCGGATACCGGAAAGCTCCAGAGGCTCTTTCCGCCAGCCACAGCCTATGGTATCGTCAAGCAGCTCCGAAAGCTCCGGATTGGCTTTCATCAGCCAACGCCTGTGCGTAATACCGTTGGTCTTGTTGTTGAACCTGCCCGGGAAAAACTCGTGGAAGTTCTTAAGCTCCTGATTCTTCAGGATCTCCGTATGCAGGGCCGCTACACCGTTTACAGAATGGCTGCCCACAATTGCCAAATGGGCCATTTTAACAACGCCGTCCTGTATGATAGACATCTCCCGAAGACGGTTCCAGTCTCCGTTCAGCCGGTTGGAGATCTCCACACAAAAGCGCCTGTTAATTTCCTCAACAATCATATAAATACGGGGAAGGAGCTTTTTAAACATATCGATTCCCCATTTTTCCAAAGCCTCCGCCAATATGGTATGGTTGGTATAGCCCATGGTATTCACAGTAATCTTCCAGGCCTCATCCCAGCCCATATTTTCCTCATCGACCAAAATTCTCATTAATTCCGCAACACCCAGAGCAGGATGAGTATCATTAATATGGATGGCTACATATTGATCGAATTCATGTAAGGAAATACCCTGCCGTTTAATATTTCTGACAATACTCTGAATGCCTGCACTGGTGAAGAAGTATTCCTGTTTCAGCCGCAGAAGCTTTCCCCGGGGAGTAGAATCATCGGGATACAGCACATTGGTGATCGCGGCCACATTATAC
>CBCSVZ010000237.1:0-2558 GCA_965143695.1 uncultured Oscillospiraceae bacterium | reverse complement strand
GGACATGATTGTACCCAGATTGCGGAGGATCTTCCCCGTATCCATGTGACGGGCACAGGACTCCAGCGCCCGGGGCTCTGTGGACTGGATACCGGCCTCTAACTGAATACGCCCCCGGGGCATGGTGCGCAGCAGCTCCAGATCCTTTTCTTCAAAAAGGTCCGCGCCTACCTCAAAATGAAAAACGCTGCGGCAGTCCGGCAGATTCTTAATAAACTCCAGAAGCTGCCGGAATCTTTCCGGGTTACAGTTCGCCGTTCTGTCTGTGAATTTTACCAGAGGAACACCCTCCCGGCAAAAGAGCTCCAGGTCCGCACGGACTCTTTCCATGGGCAAATATGTTACCGGACCGCAAGCCCCCGAAAGACAGTAGGCGCAGCGGTAGGGACAGCCTCTCGAAGCTTCATAGTATACAATGCGGTTTCGGAACAGCTTCAGGCTGTCGGAGTCATATATGGAGGGCCACAGGGGCAGAGTCTCTTCCGGCGGGGTAAAATCAGGATCCTGCAGTAGGGACATCAGGCAGTAGAAGGATTTCTCCCCCTCTCCCGACAGGACATAGTCGTAATCAGCCGGAGAAATCCCTGTATGCTCCATGCCGAACGAAACCTCCGGGCCGCCCAATACGATAACCGTTTCAGGAGCCGCCTTCCGGACATCGGAGCACAGCTTTCGCACAGCGGAAATATTCCAGATATAGCAGGAGAACGCAAGAATATGGGGCGCCTCCTCTAAGATATGAAACAGCAGGGATTCATGGCTGTCATTAATACTGAACTCGCAGATACGAATATGGGAACCGTCTTCGCCGCCGTATTTCGCCGCATACTCCCGACAGGCAGCTTTCAGGGTATAAACCGCCGGATTGGAATGGATATATTTTGAATTGATGGCACAGAGCAGTATTTTCATGTTCACCTTTCCCCATGATTTATGTTAAAATGTATTATACACTGAAAGCAGAGGAGCAGGCAATGGACTATCAGAAAGTTTTAGCGGAATTGGAAGCGGCGGCAGATGAACCGTATCGGGTGTTCAATGAAAGCCTGATTCCCGGTGTGCGAATGACCTACGGGGTGCGGATGCCGGCTTTGCGGGCAATGGCCAAAAGGCTGGCTGCAGAGTGGCAGGATTTTACAGCCTGCGCCCGGGATGACTCCCATGAAGAAATCCTTTTACAGGGACTTGTCATCGGCTACGGCCGTATCCCTGCGGAGGAGCAGCTGCGGCTGCTGACAGACTTTATTCCCAAGATAGACAACTGGGCAGTATGTGACACGGTCTGCTCCACTTTGAAATTCATCAACAAGGATCCGGCACGGTTTCACAGCTTTCTGGAGGCCTATATGCAGTCCCCCGAGGAATTCAAACGGCGCTTTGCCATTGTATGCCTGATGGACTACTATATTACAGACGAATATATTGGAGAAGTGCTGGAATACCTGGCCGCTACGGAGCATCCCGCCTATTATGTGCAGATGGCCGCCGCCTGGGCGCTTTCCGTATGCTTCGTAAAATATCGGGATCTGACGCTTCCCTATTTCCGGGACGGACGGATTGTGGGCGACCCGATCCATAACAAGGCAATACAGAAGATCCGGGAATCCTACCGGGTAACAGCGGAGGACAAGGCACTGCTGGCCGGATGGAAGCGGTAAAATTTGCGGTTTAAATCGGTCCGTTTATACAAACCGGTTGTACAGATGATTTAGTATACAAAAATTACATACTAATTGCCGTCAGGAAAAAATTGTATGTAAAAAACGCCACTTTTTGTTCTGAATGTCCCGTTTTTTGTATACAAGCGCTTTAGCTAAGAGCTTTAGTATGTAAAAATTACATACTAAAATGAAAATGTGGCTGTTGTGTATATTCGACAAAAAGATAAAATACACTTCGACAGAATTCGCCGGCAGCCGCGATGCAAAAATATTATACTAATATGAAAAAGGAGCTCTTATGGACAAAGACATATTAGTATCAATACTTGACGGGGCAGTAAATATTGTCAAACATTTGGAAGAAGCAGAACAAATGCTGGGGCAACTTCCCTACGGAAGCATTATCATGCACAAATCCAAAAACGGGGAACATGCTTATGCTTATCACCATTACAACAAAAACAGAAGACGAATGCAGGAACGCCTGAGGCTCTCCGAAACAGAGCTGGAAGAATTCCGCAGTCAACTGATGCTTCACCGTCAATATCAGAGAGAACGAAATCAGGGGCTGCGTTATCTGAAACAAAACGCAGGGCTGTTGCAGGACTGTTATCAGCTTGCGGCAAAAAACTACAGGAATTGGACCGCCAGAACCTTTCGCGTATATCAAAGCGAGAACAGCTTTCATGCGGAACGGTTGATTCATATTTCCGCGAAAGGCGAGCGTGTCCGTTCCCGGGCAGAGGTCATCCTTGCCAATACTCTTGCCGCCTGCCGGATCCCATACCGGTATGAAAAGCAGCTGACCGTCGGGAACCGCAGCTACTATCCGGATTTTACCGTCATCAATCCCCTGTCCGGGAAGACCGTGTACATCGAGTACTGCGGCATGGACAC
>CBCSVZ010000236.1:0-2563 GCA_965143695.1 uncultured Oscillospiraceae bacterium | reverse complement strand
GGCGAAAAACAGGCAGAATACAACCGTCACATCCCCTGCAATGTGCCTTAGCCACGGCACGCGGAAAATATAAAGCACGCCGTAAATCAGGGCCAGCAGAGCAGGGACGAAGGGCAGAAGGAGCACCCGGCGGCTGTTGGGAATCCTGCACTTGATCAGCATGGTGACAAGGGCGGTCAGGGCGCATAGCACCAGCCATCCCACAACAAGAAAATATCCCACTGCATAGCGGTAATCATTTCCCCATACGGCCGCGTCTGCCGGGAAAACGAATACAAGCTGATGCAGGTCATTGGTCAGCACCAGCAGTAAGAGTGCAGCGGTGGGTATGTAAAGAAGCGCTGACTGTTTCGGCAGCCGAAAGCTTTCCGGCTTGCCCAGGGACAGGGCGACGAACACAGCCAGAAGCGGAATAAACAGCATGGGTAAATAGTACAGATACCAGAGCTGACGCAGGGCCCAGGGCGCTTTCACAAACAAAAAACGGATCGTTCTGACCGTCAGCCAGAACACCGTCAGAACCGAAATGGCGGTGAGATAGCGCACCTGGGGCTGAATGATCCGCCTGCGGACGGAAACGCCCCACATGCCGAACAGCCCAATGTATATGACAGCGCGAAGAAGCGAACAAAAAATATCGAGAGGGGCTTCAACCTGAAACCCGATCTGCCGCAGCACGATTGTCGCAATTACGGCGAGAGCAGCATAAATAAAGACGCTGTGTTTTTTCAGATTCGGTTTTACCATCGTGCATTTCCTCGCTTTACTCTTATGGCTGATGAGGGATATTCCTTGCAAATTTTTTTATTTTACCGGCGCAATCCTGCATCCGGACGTAAATATACATGACGATTATAACATAAATTATCGCTTTTTCCACCCCCCGTTTAAATTCACCGAATTCTCATAAAAAACTTAATGCAAATTTTTAAAGCAGGGACAGCAATTGCATTGCTGATTAAAATAAAGATCCGTACAAGCTTGCATTGTTTTTTTGCATTCTTGTACGGATTTGAGCATTTCAGCCCCGTTAAAACGAAAGTTTCATGCTATTCCTCGCTATCAGAACAGCAGCCCTTCACCAACTCATACACCTTGTTGATCACATCCGGGCACAGATCCAGCAGCTTGTCTGCAATATCGCTGTTGGATATGGGGATCAGCTTGACAGTTCCCCCGCCTACCATAATAAATGCAATCGGCGTAATGGACACGCCTGCTCCGCTGCCGCCGGCAAAAGGATATTTTACCGGGGCCACCACCGTGTCCTCTAAATGTCCGCTGCCCACATAGCCTTCCGCAAAGTCCACAGCGCCGCCGTACTCGCCGCCGCCCGCAGCCAGACCGAAGGCCACCTTGGAAATGGGAATGATCACCGTTCCGTCCGGTGTCTGGACGGGGTCTCCTACGATCGTGTTCACATCCACCATTTCTTTTATGTTTTGCATCGCCGAATCCATCAGCCCGTTAATCGGATGCTCTGCCATTGAAATCACGCTCCTGTTAAAATTTTTTAGAAATTAAGTAGCGAATATACGCAAGGATAATATTCCCGGCTTTGGCCCTGGCTATACAATTTGCCTCCAGATACAGCCGGTTGCCGGAATATACGGGATCTACCCGCATACGGCAGCTCTTCAGGCTGGTAAAATGTCCCACCGCCGCCTGCAGCGCACCCAGCAGCCCGTAGAAGCCGCCCGCCGCCAGGGCAGTGTTTTTGGCATCCATAAGGCCTACGGCCCCGTAGAGGTTTAAACTTGTAGCGATAAATTTAAGGCTTGGGAGCCGGCCCTTTTTCTTTTGCTTCTTTTGGGAAGGCTTTTGCCCGGAGAAGCTTTTAAATTCCAGGGTCCTGATATTGATTTTGTACAGCCTGATATGTAGTTGTACGGTCAACTGCCTGTCCAGCACAAGGCTGGCATAAACGGTGACCGTAAGAAGCATCAGTGCTGCCGTCAAGGCCATGAGCGAAACAATAATGATCAATAATAAAACCGGCCAAGGCATATTTTCCACATCCCTTCGCCGGTAATTATTACCATATCCTGTAAGGTGTATTCATTTTACCTCTTCGATCATCTCATCCAGCTCTTTGGCATGGCGGGAAATCTCCTCATCTTCCGGTGTATAGTCGAAGAAGGTCGCATGCTCTTCCTCCGGTTCTCCGTCGGTCTCCGCCGCCGCAGCAGCCTCCAGCGGGGGCAGCTCAGACAGGTCCGAGATCCCTACGGCCCGTAAGAAATTCTCCGTAGTGGCGTACAGCATCGGGCGTCCGGGATTTTCGGAGCGGCCGCACTCGTAGATAAGTCCCCGGTCGATCAGCCGCAGGATGACGCTGTCGCTGTTCACACCCCTTACCAGTTCAATACCGTTTCTGGTTATGGGCTGATTATACGCCACAATGGAAAGGGTCTCCATGGCGGCACGGCTCAGGCCCTGGTTTCTGGGCTTGGCAAAATAGTCTCGCATATCCTCGTAGAAATCAGGCCGGGACGCAAACTGATAGCCGTCATCGATCTTCCGGAGCAGGATGCCCCCGTGTCTGTTCTCGTAGATGCGCATC
>CBCSVZ010000235.1:0-2587 GCA_965143695.1 uncultured Oscillospiraceae bacterium | reverse complement strand
CCAAAACGATCCCCTTGTAATGCAAGCCTTCCTCCGGCTGATTCTCTCCGTTGTGGCCGCAGAACAGGGATAAGTTGTTGCTATTAATCTGAAACATTTTCTGCTTCCTCAACTGTGCCGCTTTGGGCTTTCAGCAAATCTCTGATTTCAGCGAGCAATTCTTCAGAAGTCGGCGCCGCAACAGACTCTTCGGCAACCGGTTCCTCGGCCTTCTTCCTGTGCATTTTAGAAATCAGTTTGACAAAGGTGAAAATACAGATCGCCACCAGCAGAAAATCAATAACATTCTGTACAAAGGAGCCGTACAGGATCGCCGCCTCCTCCTTTACCACTTCTCCGGCTGCGTTGACCTCCGCAGGGCTCATGACCCATTTCAGTGTGCTGAAATTCACACCGCCTGTCAGCATGCCGATGGCCGGCATAAACACATCGTTTACCAGGGAAGTAACGATCTTACCGAAGGCACCGCCTATGATAACACCGATGGCCATATCCAATACATTTCCTTTAAATGCAAATTCCTTAAATTCTTTCCAGGTTTGTTTCAACATGTTAACTTCCTCCTATACTGTAGTGCACTTTCATCAATATGATAGTTATTCTAACACAGTCCGTCTGCTCTTGCAACAAGTCTGTCAACCTGATCCTGCGTATAGGAGGGACTGTCTCCCATGGGGAAAGGCCGTCCCAATTTGTCATATTGCACCTTGCAGATATTTTTAAAAGGAAGCCATTCAAATTTTACCGTGTTGGAGAAGCCCTCTCCCAGAAGTCTGATTGCACGGAGATTCTCCGGCGTATCGGTTAATCCGGGAGCCACCACATGCCGTATCCACATTGGGATTTTCCTTTCCTCTGTAAGCTTCATGAACGCAAGGGTCTGAAGCAGGGAACCGCCGCAGTGCTTTCTGTAGGCCTCCTCTGTGGGAAACTTCAAGTCGCAAAGCACCAGATCTGTATAGCGGAGTACCTTGGCCGCCTTCTCCGGATCACCGGCTCCCGAGGTATCCAACGCCGTGTGGATGCCCTCTGCTTTCAGCAGGGCGAAGAGCTCAGCTACAAATTCGGACTGCAGCAAAGGTTCCCCGCCGGAAACCGTCACGCCGCCCTCCCGGCCGAAATAGGGCCTGTAACGGAGCACCTTTTGCAGAACCTCCTCTGCCGTATAACATGTTCCGCCGCTTTCCTGTGTTTCCGGATTGTGGCAGTATGCACAGCGCAGCGGACAGCCCTGTGTAAACACTACGAATCTGAGACCCGGTCCGTCAACTGCGCCCATGGACTGGAAGGAATTGACAAAGCCGTTCATCTGCTAAATTGCCTCATGGAAGGTCCTGGAGATGACCTCCCGCTGCTGTTCTCTGGACAGTCTGTGGAAATTTACCGCATAGCCCGAAACTCTGATGGTAAGATTGGGATACTTCTCCGGGTGGTCGTAGGCATCCTGCAGGGTCTCCCGATTCAGTACATTCACATTCAAATGGTGTGCGCCCTGAATAAAATAGCCGGTAAGCATAGACACCAGATTCTGAACACGCTCTTCCTGTGTCTTTCCCAAAGCTTCGGGAATAATGGAGAAGGTATTGGAGATACCGTCCCGGCAATAGTCATAGGACAGCTTTGCTACGGAATTGAGCTCTGCCAGAGCGCCGGACCGATCCCGTCCGTGCATGGGATTGGCGCCGGGCGCAAGAGGTTCCCCGTGCTTTCTGCCGTCAGGGGTATTTCCGGTCTTCTTGCCGTACATCACATTGGAGGTAATCGTAAGGATAGACAGGGTGTGCTGTGCCTCACGGTACAGAGGATACTGCTTCAAAGCGTCATAGAACAGCTTCACCTGACGGCAGGCAATGGCATCCACACGCTCGTCGTCATTGCCGAAGCAGGGGAAGTCGCCTGTCATCTCAAAATCTGTCACCAGCCCCGTCTCCGGGTTCCGGATACATTTTACCTTCGCGAATTTAATGGCAGAAAGAGAGTCCGCCATACAGCTCATGCCCGCAATACCAAAAGCCATCAGTCTGTGTACGCTGCTGTCGTGAAGGGCCATCTGGCTCTTCTCATAGGCATATTTGTCGTGCATATAGTGAATGATGTTCATGGCGTCTACATAGGTTTTGGCAAGCCAGGGCCGGTAAAAATCCAGACGTTCCTTCACTTTTTCATAGTCCAGATACTCGTCCTCCCAGACCGGCATTTCCGGTGCCACCCGGATATTCTTGACTTCGTCCATTCCGCCGTTGATAGCAAGCAGCAGCAACTTGGCCAGATTGGCCCGGGCGCCGAAGAACTGCATATCCTTGCCTACCCGCATAGCCGATACGCAGCAGGCGATGGCATAATCGTCCCCGTATACAGGCCGCATGACCTTGTCATTTTCATACTGTATGGCATCGGTCTCGCAGGAAACCTTTGCTACATACCGCTTCCAGTTCTCCGGCAGGTGTCTTGACCAGAGCACAGTTAAGTTCGGCTCCGGAGACGGAGAAAGGTTGTACAGGGTATGGAGCATCCGGTAGCTGTTTTTGGTAACC
The DNA here is from genome assembly GCA_965143695.1 of uncultured Oscillospiraceae bacterium. Lineage (GTDB taxonomy): Bacteria > Bacillota > Clostridia > UBA1212 > SIG427 > CABQMV01. Next base: position 53 of record CBCSVZ010000235.1, on the reverse strand, counting down.
AAAGGTCTTCCGTCCTCGCCCATACCGCCTAAGGATTCTGTGATCCACATGGG
>CBCSVZ010000234.1:0-2629 GCA_965143695.1 uncultured Oscillospiraceae bacterium | reverse complement strand
AAACAGCTCCAGCAGCCTGATAACCGACTTGCTCTGCCGGGAGGCCTGCTCCCCGGTGCCCATCCCGTCGCTGAGCGCTGCCATTTGAATCCCCCGGTCAATTGACAGATAAGAGTGAGAGTCACCCGTTACAACACTGCCGTATGCCGGCGTACAGGCCACGCCCACACAGGTGCGTAAAGGTTCCGCCTCGTAGAAGGACATTTTACACCACAACTTGGCTTCGTTGCTTTCCTCCCACACGCCGTTCTTACAGCATTCCTCTCCCGGCGTCATCTGAGAGCCCAGCACATCGGAAATAATCGCCGCGTACTCGTTAAAACACATACGCTGCTCCTGTTCCCCATCACAGCATTTTACCTCCGCATGGCACTCGTAGCGTCCGTAACGGTTCCGGCACACAGTGACATTCCGGATCCGGAGCTCCCGTTTGCGAAACTCCCGTATAATATCCTTCTCCATATTGTCCATAAACCGTACACTCATATCCACCTCCCGGGAAAGGCTCTCCAGAATACTGGCCATTCCCATGAGCTGTGCCGGAATCAGCTTCCTGCTCTCCTCCAGTCTGCGCTTCCAGATTGCCTCTGCCCGTCCGATCTCCAAGGCGTTCTTGCACTCCGAAATAATCTGGGAGGTACGGGCACATTTTCCCCCCAGAGCAGCGGGAATATCGCCCGGTTTCACAGTGCCGTGAATTTCCAGGGTGGTTAAAATGCTCAGAAAGTTTTTATAGGTCTGATAAAAATTTCGCTCCCAGCAGTCGTTTCGCATAATACAGCGGCTGCACACATTACCGGTAATCCGGTTCATGGCGTTCATTAAATCGCTTTTCTCCGGATCACCGCCTTGTCTCTCCGTAAGTTCCACACAGACATTGGACATCTCCCGCAGAATCTCGCCGAAGCCGCTGAGCCTTGCGATTGCGGTGTTTCGCAGCTTCTCCGCATAGTTTACCTTGACTGTGGGAATATGGACCCCCGTAAGCTGGGGAAGTTTTAAGAATTTTGTGGCTTTTTCGGGTAAAATGAAAAACGCTGTTATGGCAAAGCCGATTTCAAAAAGGCTCATGATCAGGTCCGCACTCATGGTGACCATAGGTGAGAAAATCAGATTTCCCAATAGGAAGCCGGCACCGACACCGATTTTACCGAAACGGTTCAGAAGCCCCGAAAGGAACCCGCAGAAGCCAAAGAGACCTACGGTAACAGTGGAGAATTCTCCCATATCGGAGGCTGCCAGCAGCGCACCCACCGTAATTCCGCAGGCCGCTCCTGTACCCAGCCCCCCTCTGTAGGCAAAAATCATAATAATACTGACACAGATGACTCTGCGCAGGGAAAGACCCAGCAGCACAATATCGGGCAGTCCCAGCACCAGCACCGCAAAGGTAATCGCCAGACACGCCATTTCTTCGTTAGACATGAGCTTTCTGGAGATATTGTCACTGAAGACCTGCACTACCGTTCTGAAAATATAGAAGGCAATAAAGCCTATGGCCGCCTGGAACAGCAGCAGAATTGCCTGTTTCACATTATCGGCCCCTGCGGATACCGCAATGATCATGGGAACCGGCTGGGCTGCAAGCAATACGGCTCCGGCCTTGATCCCCAGAGGCAGCTTATACTTGCCGTTATCTGTTCTGGCCGACTCCGTGACCCGGGTGTCGAACATCATAACGGCATAAAAAATCACAGCGCTTATGGAAAAAATAAAAAATTGCCACCCGTTACCCAATGTAAGCGTTCCCAGCGCAGCGGCGAGAAAGTATGCGGCAGAGACCCCGGGAATCATTTTACAGCGGGCCGACATAAGGGTTGCGGCAAGAGCGGGAAAGCCGAAAGGGACCATACCCCCCGGTAAATGTGCCCGTCCCATTAAAAAGAGAAGAAGCATTAACACCAAATCAAATTTGTCAAACTCCAGTTCTTTCAGCCAGGCCTTGACCTCGCTGAAGCGTAAACTCCACGCCTTCTTTATCATTTGTAATCACCTCTACGGGCGGTATTGTATAATGGGTCCCTTGCCGGATGCTGTCGAAATTCATGGCTGTAAAAAAAACTGTTGACAAATGTTCCGTTTTGTATTATTGTAATATTGTATTAAGTAACTAATACAATATTACAACGAACGGTACGGAGGTGATGATCGGTGGCGTGGAATTTTACCGCAGACAAACCCATATATGCTCAGATCGCCGAGACACTGAAGCGGGATATACTCAGCGGAAAGTATCAGGCCGGAGAGAAGCTCCCCACTGTAAGGGAACTGGCAGCGGAAGCGGCCGTAAATCCCAACACCATGCAAAAGGCCTTTTCGGAGCTGGAACAGGAAGGTCTGATCGTGACGCAGCGGACTGCCGGAAGGACAGTGACCGCAGACGGTGACAGGCTGGAGGAAGCCCGCAGGCTTATGCTGGAGGAGCTTACAGGAGAATATCTGAAGAAAATATATCAGATGGGCAGCACCGGAAAGGATGCTGTACAGTTGATTGAGAAAATGAAAGGAGATTTATAATGGATAACATTCTGGAATGCAGAAATCTTACCAAGAATTATGCAGCCGTCAGAGCCCTGCAGAATATTAATCTTTCTGTGCCCAAGGGTAAAATAGTGGGGCTGTTAGGGCC
>CBCSVZ010000233.1:0-2632 GCA_965143695.1 uncultured Oscillospiraceae bacterium | reverse complement strand
CTACATCACCGACCGTCAGCTGCCTGACAAGGCCATCGACCTGATCGACGAAGCCTGCTCCAGAAAGCGTATGGCGGTATCTACTCTGCCTAAAGAGCTTCTGGACATGGAAAAGGAAATTGAAGAAATGACAGAAGCAAAGGAAAAGGCGGTTCAGAATCAGGCCTTTGAGGAAGCTGCGAAGATCAGAGACAGAGAAAAGGAAAAGCTTGCAGAGTTTGAAAAACGAAAGGAAGACTGGAAGAAGGAGCATAAGGAGAGCACCGGAGAAATCGGCGAAGAGGATATTGCCGATGTTGTCTCCGAATGGACCGGTGTTCCCGTAAGTAAGCTGGGAGAGGATGAGAGCCAGCGGCTTATGAAGCTGGAGGAGATCCTTCACAAACGGGTGGTAGGTCAGGACGAAGCAGTGAAATCCATTGCGAGGGCCATCAGAAGAGGAAGAACCGGACTGAAGGATCCTAAGCGGCCTATTGGTTCCTTTATCTTCCTGGGGCCTACCGGCGTAGGTAAGACAGAGCTTTCCAAGGCGTTGGCAGAGGCCATGTTCGGAGATGAGAAAGCCATGGTAAGAGTGGATATGTCCGAATATATGGAGAAGCACAGCGTGTCCAGAATGGTAGGCTCGCCTCCGGGATATGTAGGCTATGACGATGGGGGACAGCTCACAGAGAAGATCCGCCGAAAGCCCTATTCCGTAGTGCTGTTTGATGAAATCGAGAAGGCGCATCCGGATGTGTTCAATATCCTTCTGCAGATCCTGGAGGACGGGCGGCTTACGGATTCCCAGGGCAGAGTCGTCGATTTTAAGAACACGGTGATCATCATGACCTCCAATATCGGTGCGCGCGCCATTGTCGAGCCCAAGAAGCTGGGCTTTGCGGCAGAGGATGAGGACCCGGAGGTAAAATACGAGAAGATGCGTAATAATGTTATGGATGAACTGAAGCGTACCTTCCGACCGGAATTTTTAAACCGGGTAGATGATATTATTGTGTTCCAGCCCCTCAGCAAGCCGGAGATCAAAGAAATCGCATCCATTCTGCTGTCTGATTTTGCAGCGCGGGCCGGGGCAAATAATATTGAAATTACATTTGACGATTCCCTGATAGAGTTTGTAGCGGATAAGGGATATGATCCCGTATTCGGCGCCAGACCTCTGAAGCGGGCCATACAGACCAATGTGGAGGATAAGCTGGCAGAGCTTATGCTCACAAGCGACATCAAAGGAAAGGTGACTGTGTATTACAGAGACGGTCAGGTGGTATTTGAATAAATGGCAAAGGCGAAGACAGTTTTTTTCTGCAAAGAGTGCGGCTACGAGTCCAGCGGCTGGCTGGGCAAATGCCCCGGCTGCGGCAGCTGGAATACCTTTGTGGAGGAGAAGCTAACAAAAGAGACAGACGGTAAGGACAAGGTAAGGGGAAGCTTTGCGAAAAGCGCCCCTATGCCCGTTTCCAAGATCACGGGCGGAAGCGAGGAACGGATTTCTACGGGAATCGGGGAACTGGACAGAGTCCTGGGCGGAGGAATCGTGAAGGGCTCCCTGATATTAGCAGCCGGAGAGCCGGGAATCGGCAAGTCCACGCTGATGCTGATGCTGGCGGAGCGGGTTTCGACAGGCGGCAGGCGCGTCCTCTATGTATCGGGAGAAGAATCCGCTGCGCAGATCAAAATGCGGGCGGAGCGGCTGGGTTGCTGCTCTGACCGATTGCTGATCGTATCGGAGACCCTGTATGGGGCCATTGAGGAAATGGCGCTGGATATTAAGCCGGATTTTCTGGTAGTAGACTCCGTGCAGACGGTGTATGACGAAACCATGACCTCTTCCCCGGGCAGCGTCGGGCAGGTAAGAGAGATCACAGGAGCCCTGATGCGTCTTGCAAAGACTTCCGGAATTTCTGTATTACTGGTAGGGCATGTGACCAAAGACGGCAATATTGCCGGCCCCCGGATGCTGGAGCATATGGTTGATACGGTTTTGTATTTTGAAGGAGAACGGCATTTGAGTTACCGCATCCTGAGAGGCGTTAAGAACCGTTTTGGCTCTACCAATGAAATCGGCGTCTTTGAAATGCGGGATACAGGGCTGGAGGAGGTTCCCAATCCCTCCATGGCCATGCTGGCTTCCCGGCCTGAGGAGGTTCCCGGCACGGCGGTCATGTGTACGCTGGAGGGAAGCCGTCCCATGCTGCTGGAGGTACAGGCGCTGGTATCCCGGACGGAGGGGCAGCAGCCCCGCAGAACGGCCACCGGTGTTGATTATAACCGCTTATATATGCTGCTGGCGGTTCTGGATAAAAGGTGCGGTATGGCCTTTGGACATTGTGATGTATATGTAAATATGACCGGCGGAATCCGGGTGAATGAGCCGGCCTGTGATCTGGGCATTGCGCTGGCGCTGATTTCTTCTTATTCCAATCTTGTGATCGACAGCAAGGTTGCCGTGGCGGGAGAGGTAGGCCTTACCGGAGAGATCCGGGGCGTAAGCCATATTGAACAGCGGATCGCCGAAGCTTTCCGGCTGGGCTTTACCAAGTGTGTGGTACCGGAGGGAAACCGGGAGCAGGCGCTTCATTTTATGAAAACATGGCAGAATAAAGATTGCAGGCTGTCCTTTGTGCGGACCGTG
>CBCSVZ010000232.1:0-2658 GCA_965143695.1 uncultured Oscillospiraceae bacterium | reverse complement strand
CCGACAAAAATTCATCCGGTAACAGCACCTCTGGCTTCCTGACCTATGCCATTGAGGATAAGGACACTTCTCCCCTCTCAACTGCCGAAATTGCCGCAAAATGCGGTGTCTCTGTGGTGGAAATACGGACAGAAACCGTTACCACGGGCAAATGGATGCAGGAATATATCACAGAAGGCGCCGGAAGCGGTGTCATTCTCACCCAGGACGGCTATATTGTTACAAATAACCATGTGATTGAAAATGCGAATAAAATCAAGGTAACCCTTCAGGACGGTACCGATTATGACGCTGTTCTGATCGGAACCGATGAGAAATCCGATATTGCCCTGATAAAAATTGAAGCATCCAACCTTACACCGGCCTCTGTGGGAGACTCTGATAAGCTTGTTGTGGGCGAAAAAGCCGTTGCCATAGGCAATCCCTTGGGAGAGCTTGGCGGTACTGTTACAGACGGCATTATCAGCGCACTGGACAGAGAGGTTACCATCGACGGTATTAAAATGTCCCTGCTTCAGACCAACGCGGCAATCAATCCCGGAAATTCAGGCGGAGGCCTCTTTAACGGTGCCGGAAATCTTATTGCCATCGTAGATGCCAAGTCATCCGGTGAAGGCATCGAAGGACTGGGCTTTGCAATCCCTGTAAACGACATGGCGGCTGTTGTACAGCAGCTTATGGACTATGGCTATGTGAAAGGCTACACAGATACCGGAATGACCTTTATTGATATTACGGATACGCTGACCGCCATGCAGTACAGAGTCAACAGCCTCGGTGTATATGTCCTGAAGGTGTCCGGCGAGAATGCACTTGACGCGGGCTTTCAGTCGGGCGACCTTGTAACAAAAGTTGACGGTCAGGAAGTAAGTACCTCCGGCGATATCGACACGGTTATAAGCGCCCATAGCGTAGGTGATCAGATCGAATTTGAAGTATACAGGAGCCGCGGTTATCTGACCCTTACGCTAACGCTTACAGAATACGTTCCCGAAAGCAGCAACGCTTGAAGAAAAACGGATTTTGTTGTAGAATTTTACCGATATAACTTACGGGAGATTTAAAATGTACAGGCTTCTGATCGTAGACGATGAAGAAAAAATAAGAGCAATGATCAAAAAGTATGCTGTCTTCGAAGAGTACGAAGCAGTTGAGGCCTGTGACGGTATGGAAGCGGTTTCCCTCTGCAGAAAAGAACAGTTCGACTGTATTATTATGGATATTATGATGCCGGAGCTGGACGGATTCTCCGCCTGCCGGGAAATCAGAAAATTTTCCGCAGCTCCGGTGATCATGCTGTCGGCCCGGGGTGAAGAATATGACAAAATACACGGATTCGAGCTGGGAATCGATGACTATGTAGTAAAGCCCTTTTCTCCCCGTGAGCTGATGATGCGCGTTGCAGCCGTAATCAGGAGAACAACATCTTCACAACCCCTGCAGCAGCAGGAAGTGTACAGAAACAACGGACTGGAAGTGAATTTTACCGCCAGAACCGTTACCGTAGACGGACAGCGGGTAAATCTTTCTCCTAAGGAATATGAGCTGCTTTTCTACATGGTGCGCAACAAGAACATTGCCCTTTCCCGGGACAAGCTCTTAAGTGAGGTATGGGGCTATGATTTCTACGGAGACGACCGTACTTTGGATACGCACATCAAGCTCCTGAGAAAAAATTTAGGCGTTTACGCGGATATGATCGTAACGCTCAGAGGAGTCGGATACAGATTTGAAGGATAAGAAGATGAAAATTTCATGGCGGATTTTCACGGCGTTCGCACTGTTTATTGCCTTTATTATTGCCCTGCTCTGGCTTTTTCAGGTGGCTTTCTTAAACGATATCTATCGCTTTATCAAAAACCGGGATATTAAGAACACGGCCGACGCTTTGGCTTCTGTCTATTCAGAGGCCGGGGATATGACGGACTATATTGCGGAAATTTCCCTTGAAAAGGATGTCTGCATCATGGTCATTGATTCCGAAGGCGGAGCCCTTTACAATTGCCACAGTGTCAGAGACTGTGTGCTCCATAAGCTTTCCAACAATAAATATAACCTTTTGCAGATCTATAATCTGGCGGAACAAAACGGCGGCAGCTATTTTGAATCCTTTGAAACGGGCTTTGAGCTGGAAGAATTTCAATCCGCAGACCACGTTAAAATCAAACAGGCAGATGCCCGGAGCAATGTGGTATATGTGAAGCTCGTCCCCTCGTCTTCCGGCAGAGGAGTTGCCGTCATTGTCAACTCAACCGTTGCTCCGCTGACCGCCACCGTGCGGACCCTGAATCTGCAGCTCATATTCATTACCGTCATCATGCTGGTGCTGGCTGTATTGATTGCCTTTATCATGTCCCGGCATATCTCCCGCCCGATTGTGGAAATGAACAACGCGGCCAAAGAGCTCTCTAAGGGCAACTATACTGTAAAGTTCAGCACGCAGGGTGACAAGGAGATTGCAGAGCTTGGGGATACCCTGAACTATACTGCCTCCGAGCTATCCAAGACTGAGCAGTTTCAAAAGGATCTTCTGGCCAATATCTCTCACGACATGCGAACTCCGCTTACCATGATTACCGGGTACGGAGAAGTCATGCGGGATATTCCCGGAGAAAATACGCCCGAGACTATTCAGATCATTATTGATGAGGCCAACCG
>CBCSVZ010000231.1:0-2661 GCA_965143695.1 uncultured Oscillospiraceae bacterium | reverse complement strand
TCTTGCAGTGGCGGTCTCGATGTTTTCTGTGCGAGTCACTGCGGAATCCGGTTATGCTTATTACGGCGAAACGGTGCCTGTAGGACAGGGGACACTGGCACCGGTCAGTGAGAAATGGCTGCGTTATGTCAGAAGCGGCAGCAGCGGAACAGCACCGTCTACTTTGGAACTGTCCTATCTGGCAGAATCCTATCAGGAAAATTTAAGCCGTCAGAACACCCGGATTCCGGCCAGCTTTGATTTAAGAGACTATGGAAAATCAACGCCGGTACAGGATCAGGGCATATTCGGTGTCTGCTGGACGTTTGGAACTCTTGGCTCAGCGGAGGCGACATTAGCGGAGCGTTTTCCCAACATCTCTCTTTCCAAAAAGCATTTGGCCTGGTTTACATACAGAGGTGCGGACGAAGAGGAATATTTTACTCTGGTGTACGGTCCGGCAGAGGAATTTGACCCTTATGATGTAGGCGGAAATGATAACCGCGCTGTAGCCTGTCTGGCAGCGTGGAAAGGACCTGTCTACACAGAAGATGTCCCCTATGATGCGGAAGCTGTGGAGGAGACCTTCAGAAACAAGAGCGAATACCATCTGCAGGATGCCTTTTATCTGCCTCGGGGTGATTTTGAGTATGGAATGGAGACTCCCGGAGCATCTGCCGACACCGTGAAAAATATTGTCATGGAATACGGTGCGGTTTCGCTAAGCTATTGTGCAGAATCGGAATATTACAATGAAAGTACTGCCGCAAGCTACTGTGGCCAGCAGATGCCTGCAAACCATGAGGTATTGTTAATGGGTTGGGATGATACCTATCCCCGGGAAAATTTCAGGGAGGATTGCAGGCCGGAGCAAGACGGCGCCTGGCTGATCAAAAACAGCTGGGGCACCGAATGGGGAGACGACGGCTACTTCTGGCTCTCTTATGAGGATGCCAGTATTGAATTCGGATGCTATTTTAATCTGGAGCCGGCGGATAATTATACAAAAAACTATCAGTACGATACCATGGGCTGGACAATCTCTGCCGCTGCAGACACTTTTTTTAGTGAGGAATATGCCTCAAAAACGGCATATATATCCAACATCTTTACGGCAGAGGACACGGAGCAGCTGGAGGCGGTATCCTTTTACACTACAGATGCGGGAACAGAGTATGAAATATGGATCTATACAGGAGTTTCCAATGCGGAACCTACCTCCGGAAAGCTGGCTTTTTCAGGGCAGAAGGGACGGGAAGAATATGCCGGCTATCACACTGTTGCGTTAGATCAGGCGATTCCCGTAACAGAAGGTGAGCAGTTTAGCGTAGTAATCAAACTGACAAATCCCGAATATGCCTATCCGATTGCGCTGGAGTCTTGTCTGGTGCCCTACGGGACTACGGAAACGATTTCTATGGGAAATGGCGGTGAGAGCTATTACAGTATTGACGGAAAAGGATGGAACGATGTTGTTTCTCTTTCCCGAAACGATCTTTGGGGTAAATTTTATGTGACAAATGTGTGCCTGAAGGCCTTTACAAACCCGATTCCTGAGGATGGAGCGCCTCTGCGAACGGTACAGTTCTCCCTTATGGAAGGTCCTGTTGCAATGGGAAGCCTTTTGGAACTGTCCGGTGCGGAGGAAATCTATTACCGTATCGATGACGGAGACACCCGACGATATGACCGGCCTGTTTCCCTTGACCGTCCCTGTACGGTGACCGCCTGGAGCCAAAAGGACGGGAAACAGGGAACTGCGGTGTCCCGCACCTACACCCAGGCTTATGCACAGCTTTCGGAATTATGGATATCCCAAGGTGCGAATCATAGCAATTTTGATTTGTCGGAAGGTGAAACCGTATTCTCACTCACGCTGGATCATCTTACAGGGGGAGTAAAGCTCCGACCGAGAAGCAGTGACACTGTCCGGATAAACGGTACGACGGTGGCCTCCGACAGTTGGTCCTCTGAGATATCTGTGTCTGTGGGCGGCAGCGTTTCCGTACAGGTGACTTGTGAAGCGGAGGGGAAGATCCCGGTTACTTATACGGTAAATCTGTACCGCAGCGCTTTAAGCTATGATACGGTAAACGAAAGGGTACTTTATGACAGCAATGCGTATCTGTTGAAAGATATGGAGGGCAATCTTATTGAAAACGGAGCGGTCATTACGCCGTATATTGTGGACCAGGGAGAAGATGATGTGACGCTCCAACTGATTTCAAAGGATACCGGAAGCATTCAGTACGAAACTGTTAAGCAGCGGAGACTGGCGATCGCATCTCCTATTGATTATGAGAATTCATGTACGGTATACCGTTACGGACCTACCAACGAGATCGCGGACAATCCGGAAATGGAAAATGTAGAAAGATGCAGCGGTGAGCAGATTTGTGTTGTTCCCGGTCAGCAAATCTATGTCAGAAAATTTGCTACAGAGACCGAATTCGCTTCCAAAGTGGTTCTGATTTCGGTGAGCGACACCAAGCCGGCTGCACCTACGGCAGCCGTGGAAGAACTTGGCGCTGATCATATTATAGTTGAAGCCATTGAAGGCGCACAGTATCGGATCGCTCCGGACGGAGAGTGGCAGGATAGTAATGAATTTACGGAATTGGAGCCGGAGACAGCTTACACAGTTGAAGTGCGGATCAAAGCTACAGACAGTGCTTTTGCCTC
>CBCSVZ010000230.1:0-2685 GCA_965143695.1 uncultured Oscillospiraceae bacterium | reverse complement strand
GCTATGCCAAGGACTATATCTTCGATCCGCCGGAGCCGGGCATCCACATGCTGCGCTCCAACGGTACCTGGGATATGGCGACCCATCCCATCGGGGATTCTACCAATACCGTACATGAGGAGAATACGGACTTTTCCAACACGGGGCATTCCCCTTACCTGACCTTTGCCAAAAAGATAAAGGAACAGGTGGGATATCCCATCGGCCTGCTGCCCACGGCGCTGGGAGGCTCTGCCATACGGCAATGGGATATTGAGCAGGAGGGCGAGCTCTGGAGAGAGATGATGGGGGTCATTCAGATGGCGGGAGGTAAAATATCCGCAATTCTATGGTATCAGGGCTGTACCGATACAGATACATTGGAACAGGCAAAGGCCTATCCGGAAGCATTTGCAAAAGTGGTAGCCGCTACCAGAAAGGAGCTGGGCGCTCCCGGTCTTCCCTGGTTCACCATACAGCTGAACCGGCAGATGAGTACTGATTGGCTGAAGCCGGATCACGACGAATTCTGGGGCATGGTGCGGGAAGCCCAGAGAAGGGCCACGCAGACCATCCCCGGTGTCTATATTATTCCGGCAACGGACTGTACCCTCTCCGACAATATTCACAACAAGGCTGCTGCCAACATGCTGTTAGGACAAAGAATGGCCCGTCAGGTGTTGTCCAAATTGTACGGCATCCCAAAAGCCTGCCCCGTTCCCGATATTTACATGGCTGAGAAAGCAGAAGGCGGCAACAAGCTCATACTGCATTTTACCCATGTGGAGGAAATGATCATTACCAGAAACGGCCCTGCGAACAACATTTTTAGGGTCGAGGATGAAAAGGGAACCGTATCGGTCAAGACGCTGACAGCAGGCCGGGGCGACAGCATTACCCTGGAGCTGGAGAGACCCGCCGCGGGCAGGACACTGGTCAGCGGTCTCTGGCAGGCAAATCCGGAATACCGGATGCCTGTTGAAAGCATGTGCAGAACGCCGATCCTGTCCTTCTACCGCTTTGAGGTGAAATTTGAAAGAGTGCCCTGGCGGGACAGAGAGGCCTGGCACTTTGCGCTGAACGGCCGCGAAAGCTGTGTGGTAATTCCGGACAACCCCCTGCCGGATAAACGCTGGGCCTGGAGGACGGAATTCTTTGGCGCCTTTGACTATGCGGATATGGCGCTGGTGGAACAGGGCTACTACCTGGTGCACCACGAAATTCACGATATGTACGGCTGTCCTAAGGCCGTAGAATACATGGAAGAATTTTACCGGGTACTGACAGAAGAGATGCAGTTAGGCAAGAAAGCTGTCATGATCGGTCTTTCCCGGGGCGGTCTGTATGCCTATAATTTTGCGGTGGCGCATCCGGAGCAGGTGGCCTGTCTCTATATCGACGCACCGGTACTGGACATCCGCAGCTGGCCGGGAGGCAAATTCTCCGGCCCCGGTGAGGAAGCCTGCTGGAAGGAATGTATGGAACATTACGGCTTGACGGAAGAGACCGCTATGAATTTCACGGGCAACCCCATTGACCATGTGAAGGAAATCGCCGAATCCGGAATTCCCGTGATACTGGTAGCAGGAGGCGCAGACGAGCTGGTGCCCTATCAGGAGAACGGAGCGATTCTGGACCGAGAGCTCCGGGCTCTGGGCGGTAAAATCAAAACCATTGTAAAGCCGAGCTGCGGGCATCATCCCCACTCTCTGGAGGATCCTGCGGAAATTGTGGAATTTATTGAAGAAGAAGGAATTTTTTCATGAAGATAGACTTACATGTACACAGTCTGCCGGTGAGCCGCTGCGCCCGCTTTGAGGCAGAAGAGGTACCCGGTCGGCTGAAAGCCGCGGGCGTGGATGCTTTCTGTCTCTGTAATCACTATTATCCCGGCCATCTGTCACAGGTAGGCCGGGATCTTCCGGAGCAAATCGAGGCCTTTATCAGCTGTTTCGAGCGTTGTCAGGCGGCTGCCCGGACACTGGGTATGACGGTTCTGTTCGGTGCAGAGGTCAAACTCATCCAGCTGCCCTCTCACCCTGAATTCTTACTGTACGGGCTGACGCCTCGTATTCTCAGGAAGGCGCTGCCCCTGTATGATTACACCCAGGAACAGCTCTATGAGTTCTGTCAAAGTGAGGACATTCTTATGTATCAGGCGCATCCCTATCGGACAGAACAGGGATATGCGCCGGCGGATCCTGTCTATATGGACGGAACTGAGGTATATAACGGGCATGCCATATTTGACCCGAAATATGAAAGGACGCTGAAATTCGCCCGTTCCCATGGATTAGCCCTGAGTGCGGGGAGCGATTTTCACGATCCGGAGGACGCCGGCCGGGGCGGTATTATCGTGCCGGATAATGTCAGGATCACCAACGCACTGGAGCTGAGGGACTATTTAAAAGAAAACAGAGAGCCGGAGATCTATGCGCAGGCCCTCTGATGTTTCACCGGCCTGCCCCCAGGTTGTGCCCTTTTCCCCAGGCTTGTATCCAAATGACGATTTCTCGCAATATAGATACAATGTTGTATCCGTTTGTTTTAACAGAAAGAAAACAGATACAAAATCCGCTGATTTTTGTATCTAATTTCTTTAAAAATTCAGAAATGGATACAGCTTTGTATCTGTTTTCAATAAAATTCCAATTTGCTATGAAACCAATCCGAAATTCTACCCTATCTCACTTCACAACCGGAAAC
>CBCSVZ010000229.1:0-2698 GCA_965143695.1 uncultured Oscillospiraceae bacterium | reverse complement strand
AAAATCAATGAGTTCCATGAGATGATCAGGGCTGCATCCGCACTGCTGTCCAAAATAACCCCCTATACTGCGGTTTCTATGGTTTCATCAATAAATAAGGTCACAGTGAAGGCCGTACAGATGGTTCCCATTGAAAGGGGAAAAGCCTTAACGGTAGTGGTGATGTCTAACGATACGATCAAGAATAAGCTGGTCATGCTGGACTCTACCGTAATGCCTGAGACCGTGCTGCGGCTTTCTGAGATCGTAAATGAACAGTTTGCGGGGCTTACGGCAGAGACCGTCAGAGAATTCAGCATCAACGATTTGATGTTGCTTATGGGCAGTGAAAATTTGAGTGTTCTGCCGCTGATAGACGGCGTGTTGGACTGCATTTCCCAGTGTGATGATACGGAGATTTACCATGCAGGAGATGCCAATCTGTTGCTCCATCCGGAATTCGGTGATGTGACCAAAGCCAAAGCCATGCTGGAGGTGCTGCACAGCGACGATATTCTGAAAGATATTTTTACCACAGATAAAAACCCCGGAGGACTTACCGTAAGAATCGGTACAGAGAACAAACAGGAGGAGATGTCGGACTGTTCCGTGATCTCTGCGACCTACAGTATCAATGATACCTGCATCGGTACCATAGGCGTACTGGGACCGAAACGGATGAATTACGCAAAAGTCATATCGGCTCTTGAATATATAAAACGAAAGCTCAACCATGAGGTCAATACCGCAGCGGATGAGCATTTCAGACAAAAGGAATAATCGGGAGGATTAATGATGGAAGAAGAAAAGAAAGACACTGTCCCAGAGACAGCAGAGCATACAGCAGAAGAACCTGCTCCTGCTCCGGAGGAGGCCTCCAAAAAGGGTTCTGCCGGTAAGAAGAAATCCGGTGACAGCAAGGAGCTGAAGAAGCTGAAGGAAGAACTGGAGAAAACCCGGCAGGAACTGGAAGAAAGCAAGACCAGATATATGCGCATGGCGGCTGAATACGATAATTATAAAAAGCGTACTGCCAGAGAAATGGATTCCAGATATGCAGACGCCAAACTGGATATTCTGAAGGAAATTCTTCCTGTGCTGGATAACTTTGAAAGAGGATTGACGGCAGAGTGCAGTGACAGTGCATATAAAGAAGGTGTTGAACTGATATTTAAACAGTTCACCGATTTGCTGGCTCAGCAGGGCGTAACCGAAATAGAAGCGGTGGGGCAGCCTTTCGACCCCAATCTGCACAATGCGGTTATGCACATAGAAGATGAGACTTTAGGCGAAAATACAGTAGCGGAAGTCTTTATGAAAGGATATAAGCAGGGTGATAAGGTGCTCAGACACAGCATGGTTAAAGTTGCGAACTGAACTCCTTCACATAAAACAGTAAATTACAATTTTTAGGAGGTATACATTATGTCAAAGGTGATTGGTATTGATTTAGGAACGACGAACTCCTGCGTAGCAGTTATGGAAGGCGGCGAGCCCGTTGTTATAGCAAATGCAGAGGGTGCAAGAACGACCCCTTCGGTAGTGGCTTTTACAAAGGCTACCGGCGATAAGAGCAGTGAAAGATTAGTAGGAGATGTAGCCAAGAGACAGGCGGTTACAAACCCGGAGAGAACCATTATCTCCATTAAGCGGGATATGGGTACTGACAGAAAGATAGATATTGACGGAAAAAAATATACGCCTCAGGAAATTTCAGCGATTATTTTACAGAAGCTGAAGGCCGATGCCGAGAGCTATCTCGGTGAAACGGTATCTCAGGCAGTTATTACGGTTCCTGCATACTTCAGCGATTCCCAGAGGCAGGCTACCAAGGATGCCGGCCGTATTGCGGGGCTTGAAGTTCTCCGAATTGTCAACGAACCTACTGCAGCATCCCTGGCATACGGACTGGATAAGGAAAATACCCAGAAGATCATGGTCTACGACCTGGGCGGCGGTACTTTTGATGTATCCATTCTGGAAATAGATGACGGTGTCTTCGAGGTTCTGGCAACCAACGGTGATACCAGACTGGGCGGCGATGACTTTGATCAGAAGATTATTGACTACCTGGTATCTGAATTCAAGAAGGAGAACGGCATTGACCTTACGCAGGATAAAATGGCAATGCAGAGACTGAAGGAGGCCGCGGAGAAAGCAAAAATCGAGCTTTCCGGAGTCATGACTGCAACGGTAAATCTTCCTTATTTTACTGCTGATGCCACAGGTCCGAAGCATATGAATATCGAACTTACCAGAGCGAAGTTCGAGGAAATGACCTCTGATCTTATCGAAAGAACGATGGGACCTACAAGACAGGC
Organism: uncultured Oscillospiraceae bacterium; assembly: GCA_965143695.1. Lineage (GTDB taxonomy): Bacteria > Bacillota > Clostridia > UBA1212 > SIG427 > CABQMV01. The sequence goes on along the minus strand of CBCSVZ010000229.1, from coordinate 398 downwards.
AATGAAGGATGCAGGCCTGACGCCGGATCAGATCGGAAAGATTCTGTTAGTAGGCGGATCGACCCGTATTCCTGCCGTACAGGAAGCCGTTAAGAAGTACTTGGGGAAGGATCCCTTCAAGGGCATTAACCCCGATGAGTGTGTTGCCAGGGGTGCTGCCATTCAGGCCGGCGTCCTGACTGGTGATGTTAAGGATCTGTTGCTGTTGGATGTTACGCCCCTTTCTCTGGGTATTGAGACAATGGGCGGTGTCTTCACAAAGCTGATAGAGAGGAATACTACGATTCCTACGAAGAAGAGTCAGATCTTCTCCACTGCTGCTGATAACCAGACCAGTGTAGATGTCCATGTACTCCAGGGAGAGAGAGAGCTTGCTGCCTATAACAAGACATTAGGAT
>CBCSVZ010000228.1:0-2699 GCA_965143695.1 uncultured Oscillospiraceae bacterium | reverse complement strand
CCTCCGGGTTCTGCAACACAGAGGAGGTTTCCCCCTGGGCCAGCACTTCTCCGAAATTCAAAACGGTAATTTCCTCACAAATTCCGCTTACCAACCGCATATCGTGTTCAATAACCAAGATAGAGATATCGAACTCGCTTTTTATAAATTTAATGGTATTCATCAGCTCTTCTGTTTCATTGGGATTCATGCCCGCCGCCGGCTCATCCAAAAGCAGAAGCTTCGGATTGGTTGCCAGCGCTCTGGCAATTTCCAGCTTTCTCTGCTTACCGTAGGGCAAATTGGAAGCCAGAAGCTTTGCGTCATTTTCAAGGCCAAACACACTGAGCAGCCTCATGGCAGTCTCCTTCATGGCTCTTTCCTGCCGGAAATACTCGGGAAACCGCAACACACCTGCCAGGCAGGAATATTTATTCTGATTGTGAAGGCCCAGCTTGACATTGTCTAAAACCGACATTTTACCGAAAAGTCTGATATTCTGAAAGGTTCTGGCAATGCCCGCCTTACAGATGTCGATGGGCTTCTTACCGGTCAGATCCTGTCCGTCCAGATAAAATTTACCGTCGGTGGGCTTGTAAACACCGGTCAACAGATTGAAGATCGTTGTCTTACCGGCGCCGTTAGGGCCGATCAGTCCGTAGAGCTGACCTTTTTCAATGGTCACATTAAAATCATTTACTGCTCTCAGTCCGCCGAAAGAAATTCCTAAATTTTGCGTTTCCAGTATGGACATGTCAGCGCACCTCCTTCTTAGCCTTTTGGGCGGCTAAGAGTTTTTTGGGATTAATTCTGTCCAATAACAGTTTGAATTTGTCATTGTTATTCAGGATCATCATGGCAATAATAACAACGGCATAGATGATCATTCTGTATTCAGCAAGCCCTCTGAGCGCCTCCGGCAGAATCGTCAGGATCACAGCCGCGACCACAGAGCCTCTCAGCTTTCCCATACCGCCGAGAACCACCATGACCAGAATCATAATAGACATGGTATATCCGAAGTTTTTCGTGTTTGCCTGCAAGGTAGCAACATTATGAGAATAGAGTACTCCGGCAGTCCCTGCAAAAAACGCGGAAACCGTAAAAGCGATCAGCTTATACTTTGTAATATTAATGCCGATAGACTCTGCCGCAATTCGATTGTCACGGATGGATTTGATTGCTCTGCCGGCTCTGGAATCTACCAGATTCATAATGACGATCAATGTAATCATGACCAGGATAAAGCCTGCAATAAAGTTGGCGTCTTTCGGGGTTCCCCGAATACCCGCCGCGCCGTCCAGAAGCATTTTCTTGGTCTCCAGATCCAGATTGCTCTTCATGTCCGCCGACATGGAAATGTGCCAGCCATTGATATCCTTTGCAATATAAATGTTATTTACCAGATTCTTAATGATTTCTCCGAAAGCCAGCGTAACAATGGCCAGATAGTCGCCGCGCAGCCTGAGAACGGGAATTCCTATTAAAAAGCCGAACAGGGCTGCAGCCAGTCCGCCGATTACGATTGCAATTGTAAAACGCAGAACATCATTGGTAAGGGATTCCTGCATGGCTACGGAAAATAAACTGCTGGCATAAGCGCCTACACACATAAAGCCTGCATGTCCCAAGCTTAACTCCCCCAGCACGCCTACAGTCAGGTTCAGCGATACAGCAAGAATCACATAATAACAAATGGGAACCATCAATCCTGTATAGAGGCTTTTCATATTTCCCGTGGAAATCAGCGTCTGTACCACAACGAAGGCGACGGCTACCAGGACAAGGGTCACGATATTATTTTTTGTTGTCGATCTGAGTCTTAAACTTCTTCTTTCGTTGTCCATTGCCTTCTCCTACACTTTCTCGTTAATCTTCTTGCCTAATATTCCTGTAGGCTTCACAAGCAGCACAATAATCAAAACGGCAAATACAATGGCGTCGGCCATTTGAGAGGATATATAAGCCTTGCTGAGATTCTCGATAATTCCCAGCAGGATTCCTCCCAGCATTGCCCCGGGAATGCTGCCGATTCCGCCGAAAACTGCAGCGACAAATGCTTTGATTCCGGGCATGGATCCCGTGTACGCATTGATCTGCGGATAGGCGGAGCAAAGCAGAACCGCGGCAACTGCGGCAAGAGCGGAACCGATTGCAAAGGTCAGGGAAATGGTAGAATTCACATTTACACCCATAAGCTGCGCTGCGCCCTTATCTTCGGAAACTGCCAGCATCGCCCGTCCGGGTTTTGTTTTATTGACAAACAGAGTAAGGGAAATCATGATCACCAGAGATACCGCAATGGTGACGATGGTAACCCCGGATATCACCAACTGATCGTTTATCTTCCAATCCGGCAGGGTTACAACCGAAGTAAAGCTTTGAGACTGACTGCCAAAAATTAGCAGTGCCAGATTCTGAAGCAAATAGCTCACGCCGATAGCAGTTATCAGCACTGCCAGCGGGGAAGCATTTCTTAAAGGCTTATAAGCCACTTTTTCAATAAGTACACCTAACAGCGTACATACGATAATACCGATGAGAATGGACAGCCACACGGGAAATTTCAGAGATGACATTGCGATAAAAACCGTAAACCCTCCCACCATAATGATATCACCGTGAGCGAAGTTCAGCATTTTTGCAATTCCGTATACCATCGTATATCCAAGTGCAATCAGAGCATAAACACTGCCTAAACTGATTCCGTTTACAAGATA
>CBCSVZ010000227.1:0-2710 GCA_965143695.1 uncultured Oscillospiraceae bacterium | reverse complement strand
GAGTGGTACGAGAACATGAAGGAGCTGGAGCCCTGCCACAGGCATATCTCCCATCTCTACGGTCTGCATCCGGCCCGGCTGATCACGCCGGAGGATACGCCGGAGCTTGCCGAGGCCTGCGTCAAATCTCTGGAGTACCGGGGGGACGAGGGCACAGGCTGGTCGCTGGGCTGGAAAATCAATGTCTGGGCGCGGCTGAAGGACGGAGATCATGCCCTGCGGCTTTTAGACAGACAGCTGCATATGGTAGAGGAGAAGGACGACGCTTCCCGCATAGGAGGTACTTACCCCAATCTCTTCGACGCGCATCCGCCCTTTCAGATCGACGGAAACTTTGGGGCGGTCAGCGGTATTACAGAGATGCTGATGCAGTCCTACGACGGTAAAATATTCTTACTGCCTGCACTTCCTTCCTCCTGGCCTTCCGGCTCGGTAACAGGCTTGCTTGCGGTAGGAAATATTATTGTGGATATTGTCTGGAAAGACGGCGTGCTGACGGATTACAGACTTTGCGGAGATACGGGAAATACAGAGGTTTATTATAAGGGAGAAAGAATTCAATGAAAACAGGCTTTAACAATCAGGTATATATTCAGAAACAGACAGCGCATATTAAGGAACGCATCAATCAATTTGGCAATAAGCTGTATCTTGAGTTCGGCGGCAAGCTCTTTGATGATCTCCATGCGGCCAGGGTGCTTCCGGGCTTCGATGTCAACGGGAAGATCCGTCTGCTGCAGGAGTTCAGGGACATGGCGGAGATCATTTTATGTATTAATGCCAGGGATATTGAGAAAAACAAGGTGCGGGCAGATATCGGCATCACCTATGACATGGAATGCTGCCGTCTGATTGATAAGCTCCGGGAAATGGGACTTTACATCAACAGTGTGGTAATTACCCAGTACTGCGGACAGTCCTCTGCGGATCTGTTCCGTAAGAAGCTGGAGATGCGGGATGTTAAGACCTATCTCCACTATCCGATTGCAGGTTATCCGGCCAACATTGACCTGATTGTAAGCGACGAAGGCTACGGAAAGAATGATTATGTGGAGACCACAAGACCTTTGGTTGTTGTGACGGCTCCGGGCCCCTGCAGCGGTAAATTGGCTACCTGTCTTTCACAGCTTTACCATGAATACAAAAGAGGTGTGAATGCCGGCTATGCCAAGTTTGAGACGTTCCCCATCTGGAATATTCCTCTGAAGCATCCTGTCAATCTGGCCTATGAAGCCGCAACTGCGGATTTAAAGGATATCAATATGATCGACCCCTACCATTTGGAGGCCTATGGGGTCACTACTGTAAACTACAACCGTGATATAGAGGCTTTCCCGGTAGTCAGGACCATTCTCAATAAAATCATGGACGGCAAAGATGTCTATAAGTCTCCTACGGATATGGGGGTCAATATGGCCGGCTATGCGATTGAAGACGATGAAGTGGTACGCAGAGCTGCTGCTCAGGAAATCATCCGCCGGTACTACAAGTGTTGCTGCGACTATAAACTGGGCTTAGCGGATCAGGAAACTGCTGAGAGGGCGGAGCTTATCATGAATCAGCTGGATTTAAAGCCGGAGGACAGACCCGTGATCGCGGTTGCCCTGAAGAAGGCTTCCGATACAGGCCTTTCCAGTATGGCCATAGAGCTTCCTGACGGCGCTGTTATTACAGGCAAGACCTCTACGCTCATGACTGCCGCTTCCAGCCTTGTGATCAACTCCTTAAAACACATGGCTGATTTTTCAGATGATTTATTGCTGCTTTCCCCTGTGATTATTGAGCCGATCATTGCTTTAAAGCGGGATTTGTTTCAATATAAGAATCCGGTGCTTTCTCTGGAAGAAATCCTGATTGCCCTGAGTGTATGCGCTGCGACTTCGCCCTTTGCCCAGAAGGCGCTGTCCTATCTGGATGCGCTGCGGGGCTGTGAGGCGCATTCCAGCTGTATGCTGAGCTCCTCGGAGGAGCAGTTTATTAAAAAGCTGGGTATCAACCTGACCTGTGAGCCGGAATTTCCGAGCAGCGAGCTGTATTTTGGGTAAAATACAACAGAAAAAAATATTGCTTGACAGGCTCCGTTCTTATTGGTATAATAGCAAAGCGCTCTCAAAAAGGGCGTGCTCTTTATGAGTATAAGTCTAAATGATATTTGGCGGAGTAGCTCAGTTGGCTAGAGCAACCGGTTCATACCCGGTAGGTCAAGGGTTCAAATCCCCTCTCCGCTACCAGGCCCCTTGGTCAAGTGGTTAAGACATCGCCCTTTCACGGCGGCGACACGGGTTCAACTCCCGTAGGGGTCACCAAAACGAAAACCTCTTTTGTCTATCAAGGCAAGAGAGGTTTTTCTTGCTTTTAGAGGTAAAATAGCCGTTTCGGCACATGCTACACCCTGCTTCAAAATTCAGCTTGTATCCATTTTCGCAAATTTGCTGGGAACAAATACAAAGTTGTATACAAAACAGCAAAATACCGGGAAAGTGATACAAACCAGCGTCGAGGATTTCCATATACTTCCAATAAATGGAATTATATGGAAAGGATTTTCTTTAACGGGGGGCTCTCGACCGACTCTGTTAGGCCCATATCAAAATTTTGTACTAAATTCATTAAAATCTCCGTAATAGATACAAAGCTTGTATACAAAAAGGACTCGTTGTTCTGGTCAACTAGAGTTGTAATAGTGATGCACATTTTTTACGCTACCTTC
>CBCSVZ010000226.1:0-2712 GCA_965143695.1 uncultured Oscillospiraceae bacterium | reverse complement strand
GGGCAGCTTACAGAGGGAAGCAAGTCCAACCTGTTCTTTATCAAGGGCAACACGGTTGTTACAGCTCCTTCCTCCATGGTGCTGGAAGGAATTATGCGCAAATATGTTTTTAAAATCTGTGAGACTTTGGGTGTGTCTGTGGATGACAGCAGGCCGATAGAATTGGAAGAATTACCCCAGATGGACGGGGCCTTTCTTACGGGGACCTCCATCAATGTGCTCCCTATATCCTGTATTGAGGAACTTGCGCATTACGATACTGAAAACGCTGTATTGCAGCGTATTGTGAAAGGCTTTGAAGAAAGGGTCGCGGAAGAATGGCAGAAAAACTGAAGCTGGGCATTATAACCGATTGTATTGCGGGACTGAATCTGACAGAGAAATTTATCAGCAGACAGTCTGATATTTCCGTATGCAAACTGAATAAGGGCGAGTTCGACGAGGAATATATCGAGTTTACAAGAGCAAACAGTACGAAACAGGCTGATTTTCTGTTTGATATTGATGCCTTGCTGATTTCTATAAAGCCTCCGAGAGTTATTTTACTGGTTTGCAAGGATTTTTCCCAGGACAGCCTTCGCTCCCTGATGGAGAAATTAGACAGAGGGGATACGCTTATTGACTGCTGCGACATGAGCTATAAGGAATCTGCTCTGAATGCGAAGATGATGGCCAGAGCCGGTATCAGTTATCTCGGTACGGGGTTTGTGTATGCCACGGATGATATTATCAAAAGACCTTCCTTTATGATCAGCGGCGACCGGAATGTGTATAATAAGATCAAGGGCATTTTCGGTGATGTGTCCGCTTCTGTAGATCGCATGAGCTGTGCAGCTTATGTGGGACCTGACGGAGCGGGACAGTTCGTTAAAATGGTAAACAGCGCGATCTACTATTCCTATCTGGAGCTTATTTCAGAAACCGTTTATCTGTTACGGTATACACTGGGTCTACAGCCGGATGAAATATGCGATGTTCTGGCGGATTTCAATTCCGGTGAGGCCTCCGGTTTTTTGGTAGATACAGCCTCCGATGTCATATACAGAAAAGATAAAAAGACATGAAAATATCTTATTGACATTGCGTTGGACCGAGTAAAGTATTATGTTAAGTATATGTGGATCGGCAATGCCGCTTTTGAGCTCGGCTGCCCGATTCCAACTATTTTGGAGTCCGTCAATATGCGGTTCATGTCCCGGTGCATCAGCGAGCGTATTGCATCCTCACAGCTGGTGGAAGCTATTGCTCCGGCTAAAATATCCTTCAGCGAGCAAAAGGCTTTTATTGAATCCTGCCGCAGGACTTTATATGTTGGCATGATATGCGGCTTAGCACAGGGCTTCTCCCTGCTGAAGAAGGCTTCGGACGCATATGAATGGGATATGGATATACTGGCTGTCGCATGTACCCTGCAGGGCGGAACATTCATACAGTCCGATATTCTTTTCCGGATTATTGAGGCATACAGTGCAAAATCAAAACCGGACAATATCCTTCTTTCCGATTACTTCTCCGGAATCGTAAATGAATATTGTCCTGATGTGAGAAAAATTGCGGCTCTGTGTGTGAATCAGGGCTATCCCCTGCCTGCTATTTCCAGTATCCTCCAGTACATTGACTGCTACAGGTGCCGCAGGCTTCCTACGGTCTCCATACAGCTGATACGCGACTGTATCGCGGAGAACGGTTTCGAGCGGTTGGACGGACCGGGGGTATTTTACGGAGATTGGAACAGTCCTGATGAAATTGTCTCACAGAAAAAAACAAAGTAGCGTTCAGAACTTTTCGTTTCTCTCCTGAACCTCTTTGGCGGTCTGAATACGGTGCTGCGCCTTCTCCCGCTCAGCCTGCGCTTCTGTTTCGTGCTTTTCCCGGATTTTTTTCTCAAAGGCCCTGTCGATCTGAATGCCTTTTAAACATTTTGCCGTGATATAGGTGAGCATGGCAAGCATGAGCATCAATATATACCGTACAGGGAAATGGAACAGCTCTATTGCCAGCAGTGCGCCCTGATGGTAGGGAAGAGACCACCAATAGAATATATATGTAAAGAAAAAATACAGACCGGATTCTTCTTCCGCCATCAATAGAATCAGATGGAAAACGAAAGCTATGAGACCGACGAACTGATAGATCAGCAAGCCCTTCAGTAAAGCGGATTTTTTATGGAGCCGCAGCAATAAACACAGGATACAGTAGGCTATTATAAACACAAAAGAGAATACGACCAAAGGCAAGGATGTGTATTTATGACTTTCCAGGTCGATTTCGCTGTGGCCTGTCAGGAGGGCCAGCCCAACGGTGAGAACGGTAATTCCCAAAGCGAAGGCAAAGGGAAACAGCTGTTTTTTATTTCTTTTACAAAAATCAATTATATTTTTCATAGCAAAATATTTTAGCACGAAAGCCGGATTTAGGCAAATACGTGATCCGGCGCAGGGATGAAACAGCGCTTTCATCGGAAGAGTTAAAAAAGGACAAAATGATGAAAATTTTTTCATCCAATCCGGATACAGCTCGCCGATTGATGAAAAATCACCTGGTGCAGGGCGGCTTTTTCATCAAAACAGGACCAAGAACAAAGATTGATGAAAAATTTTTCATCCAATTGGGCAAAAAAACAGACGGCGATGAAAACAAAAAATCACTGCATGGAATATCCGATGCAGTGATTCGTGGCAGGGGCGCTAGGAATCGAACCTAGATCAGCGG
>CBCSVZ010000225.1:0-2729 GCA_965143695.1 uncultured Oscillospiraceae bacterium | reverse complement strand
AAATGCTCAAATTCCAGTTCTTCGATCCATTTCATAAGCGCGGCTCTGTCCTTCTCCGCACATCTGGCACTTTGATATACCGCATTGGAAAGCGTCGATCGGTTGAGCAGGAGATAATCGTATGCAGACAAATCCATTTTTGCGAAGGCCATATACCTGTCCATAGCGTACCAAAGAGACATGGACTTTACATCAACCGTGCCGGCAGTAACCGCACCGTCTCCGGAAAGCATTCTGCCGATCTCACGGCCGAAAAATTCTTCATAAGCAGGAAAGTCCATCTGTCCGACTCTGGCCCCTTTGGCTGTTAAAATATGAAATAAGCTGTTGAATTGTACGCCTTTCCCGCTGCCGTCAATTCCTTCAAACGCTATAATCTTCGCCCGCGATACCTTGTCCATACGATATAACCCTTTCATGAATAGCTAATGAAGATATAATATCATTTTACCGTACATTTTTCAACTGCAGCCACAGCTACCTCACGGAGCAGCTCCTCTGATACGGATGCAGGCTCTTCTGCAAGGAAACGTCCGATCAGTTCCGAAGCTGTCAGACTGCTTCGGCATTGTTCTGCACACAGCTCCTGTATTTTCGCCCGCTCCTGCTGCGCAAGCTTTAAATAGGTTTCTGTATCAACAAGTCCCTGCAATCGGTCGCGGTACAAAAGCTCCAACCGTCTCCGGCAATTTTCCTTCAGCCTTTCCACTGCTTCGCTTTCTGTGTCATTAAGATATTCTTCCGCAAGTTCCAATTTGCCCAGATACGCCTGCAGTCTCGGTAACAGAATAGCCGTTATTTCTCTTTCAGACACAAAGCACCGCACACAGCCCGCAGCGCCCTTCCTGGCATAGGAAGAACAGAGATAGCCTCCGTTTTTGGAATACATTTTACCTCCGCAAAAGCCGCAGAACACCAGATTTTTGTAGGGGGACAGCCGGCCTCTGTTATTGCCCTCCCCATGCCGCCTGCGGGCACGCTCCTCCTGTACCCGGTAAAATATTTCCCGGGAAATAATCGGTTCATGAGTATCGGGGGTCACGACCCACCGGTCCTTGGGTAGCCGCACAGTCTTTTTGGACTTATAGCTCAGCTTCCGGCTGACGCCCTGTACCGTAACACCGATATATACCGGCGAGCTCAGGATGCGCATGACACTCTGGGAGGACCAGCTGCTTTTCGGCGGAGGTACCCCCTCTCTGTTAAAATGTCCGGCAATTCTGGAATACCCCCAGCCCGCCAGATAGAGTTCAAATATTTTACCTACATAAAAAGCCTTTTCCTCCTCCGGCTCCAGCCTTCCGCCCGCGGCAGTCTTCTTATAGCCGTAGGGAGCGGTACCGATGTATTCGCCGGACTGTATTTTGTATTGCAGGCTGGCACGGATCTTACGGGAAATATCGGCCGCGTATCTTTCATTAAACCAGGTATCCAGCCCTGCCAGCTCTGTATTGCTGTCACTGTCATATCGGCCGTCTGCGGTAACGATCCGGATGCCGGCTTCTTCCGCAAATTCCAGAAACAGAAGGGTCCTTCCGTTATTGCGGCCCAGACGGGAAAGGTCTTTGAGCAAGATAATATCAAAGCATCCCGACTGCAGATCCTGCTCCAATCTGCGCAGGCCGGGACGCTGAAAGGTGGTTCCCGAAACATTGTCATCTTCGTATACGGAGAACACCTGCCAGTTCTGTCTTGCCGCATAGTCCTCCAGCAGTTTCCGCTGGGTCTCGATGGTATCATAGTTTTTTTGCTTTTCGTCACGGCTTTCCCGGACATAAACAGCAGCTCTGGGTCTGCTATTTTCCCGCTCTGCCATAATACCTTCTCAGAGCCGCCAGGATCGCCTTCTGCACTTGCGGATCTTGCAGATTCTTAAACTGAATCTCTATTTTTCTCGGTTGCTTTGCCATGGAAATACTCTTGTTAATTTGCATATTTCAGTATACAATACCTATGAAAGGAACCTCAGAATTATGACTTCATCTGCCATCATATGCGAGTTCAACCCGCTCCACAGCGGGCACAAATATATTATGGACAGGGCGCACAGCTTAACGGAGGGCGCTCCTCTGATCTGCCTTATGAGCGGAAACTTTGTCCAGAGAGGCGAACCTGCTGTATTCAGTAAGTGGGCACGGGCCAGAGCCGCCTTACTGTGCGGTGCAGATCTGGTGTTGGAGCTGCCTACTCTCTATGCCGCCTCCTCTGCGGAATACTTTGCTACAGGCGCAGTTTCTATTCTGAATTCCACGGCCGCTGTGGAGCAGCTCTTTTTCGGCGTTGAATCGGAAAGTTTCCCTGCGGTGGAAAGCTATGTCGCGGCGCGCATGTCGGACGAGAAGGCCTTTTTCGCAGACGCCAGGGCGCTCATGGAAAAGGGAACTTCCTATTGCAGTGCCGCTGCCATTGGCACTGATCCCGGCTCCAACAATATTCTGGCAGCGGAATATCTCTGTGCGCTGAAGCGAAGCCACAGCACCATCAGGCCGGTGCCTGTTCCCCGTATCGGAAGCAGCGGTCACCTGGAAACCGCCACAGAAATACGAAAAGCCCTCTTCTCTGCCGGAACACTTACAGAGGCCGCCATTCCTCCTGCCGCAGGAGCAATTTTCAAGACAGAAATAGAATGCGGAAGAGGCCCCGTCAAAGAGAACTTCTGTGAAAATTTCATTTTCAGTGTTCTGCGGACTTCCTCCCCCGAGCAGTTGGCAGCCCTTCCCTTTATCAGC
>CBCSVZ010000224.1:0-2731 GCA_965143695.1 uncultured Oscillospiraceae bacterium | reverse complement strand
TCGAGGGAACGCATCCGGACATGCAGCTTTGTAAAATCACCTATCACGACCTGGTATGTGCTCCCGGCATGGACCGCAATGCGCTTTTTGAGCTGAATTACAGCGGACTGCGTCTGATCGAAGGCGATACCAGACTTACGCGAAAATATCCGTACAATATTGCATATAATGTGCTTACAGCGGGTATGCTATTTTTCCATAACCTTAATTACACCGACCCGATTTTATTTGAGGCCTTAAAGACATGGGGTTGTACTCCCGTACATGTAAATCAGGGCTATGCGGCATGCAGCAGCGTGGCGCTTCAGAAAACAGACGGCGGTGTACTGGTTATGACAGGGGATGCCGGTATACGCGATGCCTGTAAGGATGCCGGATTCCAGACCATCTGGTGCGAGGGGATTGAAAATGTGCGCCTCAGAGGTTATGACCACGGTTTTATGGGCGGCTGCTGCGGCAGAGACGGTCAGAAGCTTTACACCTGCGGACGCATTGAGGACACCTTTGATAACGCCTCTGAGATCATGGAGATCATTAAGGATGCCGGCGTAGAGGTCATCAGTCTTTGCTCCGGACGGCTGAAAGACATCGGAGGCATTATTATCGCCTGAGTACCGCGAACGATGTACATACACTGTTACATATAATAGTGTATGAATCAAAAGGAGTGGTCTTTCGTGCGATATATCAGACTGTGGGCAGAGACAGGGCACCGGGAGCTGAACGAGTATTTTACCCGGAGACTTTACAAAATAGATTTTGATGAAAAAGAGAAAGGACTGTGTTGTTACATCGGAAAAGGCCCCTGTAACATGGAGTCCTTTTGTACTACCCTTTCGGACTATATATGGACACATCAGGTGGATGTGTTTCTCAGGGGCTATCTGAGGCGCAATCCCCTGCTGACAGAGCAGGAGGCCATGAACGGCGCGGCCAAAGCTCTTTCCGTGGCCATGAGCATCAAGGATGGCTGCGATGTGATCAAGGAAAAGCTGATCGAGTATTTTAACGGGGGAAACCGCTATATCATAATAGAGGGCTTTCTGCGCTTTCGCATGCAGGAGCTTAAGAAGGATCTGACTGCGCTGGCGGACCTGTGTGCCGACGAGCTGATCGCAAAGCGGGAATATGAGGAGTTTATCGCACTGCTCAGGAGCTTTGTGGATATCCAGAAGCCCTCCGATCACGAGGTACATCTGTTTGTAGAAGCAAACGGTGCACACCGGCTTTTGGATTCCGCGGGTCAGGATATGCTCGCGTCGGAGGAGTGCAGCCCGGACATTACCGCGGATGATCTGATCCTTTCCACGCTGGTTTCCGCCGCTCCCTGTAAAATATATCTCTATAACGAAAAAAACAGCGGCAATCCCCAGCTACTGGATACGGTAAAAAGCATTTTCCCCGGCAGGGTGCTGTCTGTCAGCGCCGCTCCTTCTCCGGCATTACCAGGCTTTTGGCAGTGAGCGTGATGGAATGGATGTTTAAGGTCGTCCAGGTCTCGATTTCATAGGAAATGGCCTCCCGGAGTTCCGTGAAGACCTTGGGGATAGGATAGCCGTAATAGAGGATAATGTCGGCATCAATGGCGATGCCGTTTATTTTCTGCTCTGCCCGGAAGCGTGAGAACTTACACACAGCCGGATTTCCCAGACTGGCGTGCTCTGCCAGACGGTACAGGGCGTAGTCGGAAATCGTATAGCTGCCCAGATAACTGAAGGTAGGGCGCACCACAGACTTTTCCCCTACGGAGGCAAGGGAACCGGAATCCTTCTTCTTCAGCATATTGAGCGGGTCCAGCATAAAGCCGGAAAAGTCCTTTTTCAGCTCCAGGCTTGGCACGGGAATTACATGCTTGCCCTGGCTTCTTCTTGTGTTCAGGGCCTGCTGGATTTCGCCGGGGGTGGAAATGTCCTCAATCCTGATGATCTCGTCCACACCGGAAAATCCCAGCCGCTGGGCGATCTTATTTACCATATTGTCAGAGGTCCCCAGGATCAGGAGCTTCTCGTCAGGATCCTTTTTCAGGGCCTGACTGACTTCAAAGGCATGGTCGTCATTGGTGAAGACGGCTGTCCTGACAGAGCCGAGACGGGTAGACTCTTTCTTGGCAGACCGGCCCGCCACCACACAGCCGCCGCCTACCAGAAGGCCGTCGTCAATAATATACTTAATACCGTGTTCCCGGGCAACTCCCAGAGCTCTGTGACTCTTGCCGGTGCCGCTGGGGCCCACCAGGGCGTATACATACATAAAAGGATCACCACATTGTTTCTTTTACAGATATCATAGCATTAACCGAGGAAATAGGCAATGATCTCCCTAGGCTTTTTCTTCCCGGCTGTATCCAACGATCTTTCCGATGCTCCGCTCCAATGCGTCCTTGGAGGTTCCCCATGGCTCATCCTTGAAACGGTAGTCGAATTTTTTGGTAAACCAGCTTACATCCTGTTCGATTCTGTCCATATTTTCCAGCTGCAGCCGGATCAGCTCCTGTGCAAATTCCTTTCTGGCCGAGCGTCCCAGATATTTCTGCGCGCCCTCCAGAAGCAGGGTAAAATGTCCGGTGCAAAAGCCCAGACCTTTTTGAAATTTCGCCCGGAACGCTTCTTCCTTATGCCACAGGTGTAAAATCACTTCTACATATCTGTCCATGGTGTAGTCCAGCTTTTCGCAGATACAGCACTTGGTTTCATGGTCCTTCAGGTATTTGATCAGTTCTTCCGGCTTAGCG
>CBCSVZ010000223.1:0-2741 GCA_965143695.1 uncultured Oscillospiraceae bacterium | reverse complement strand
ACAACTTTGCTCAGCATCGCTACGATTCCTCTGTTGCTGTTGATTGTTTAAGAACTCCTTTAATCTATAAAGAATACTTTTCCGAATAGGCGCTGAACTTTTCCGAAAACTCCGTATTCAATCCGCTTCTGGCCGCGCGCAGGGTCTCATGAAGATTTAAATTGTGATTTGCCGTTTCCAGTACGCTACCTGCAATATTGGAACAGTGGTCGGAGGTCCTTTCCAGATTGGTCAGCAAATCAGACCACACAAAGCCCATTTCAATACTGCATTCTCCCTGCTGCATCCGCACAATGTGCCGTGTCCGCAGCTTGCGTTTTAAATCGTCTATTACCTGCTCCAGCGGCTCTGTGGCAACGGCGGAATCCATGTTGTTATTGACAAACGCATCCAGAGACAGCTCCAGTATTTCTTCTGTTGCCGACATCATCACCGCCAGTTCTTTTTCGGCACTGGGCGTAAGCTCCAGCCTCTTGCTTTTGATTTCTTCCGCAGAATCCAGAATATTGACGGCATGGTCGGAAATTCTCTCAAAATCCCCTATGACCTTCAGAAGCTTCGCAGCCTCCTCGCTGTCATCGTCACTCATGGAACTGGAACTCAGTTTGATCAGATAAGTTCCCAATACATCTTCGTATTTATCTGTAAGAGACTCGGACTGCCGGATTTCTTCCGCATCAGAAGGCACATAATCTTTCAGACATTTCAGGCTTCGCTTCAGAGCCTTCACCGCGCAGTTGGCCATATCCGCCGCCACACTGTGGCACTGCTCCAAAGCAAGGGTCGGCGTAGCAAGCAGACGCTCGTCCAGTTCTATTTTCATGCTTTCTTCCTTGGAATCCGGAACCAGGCGTATAGCCAGCTTCTCCAGTATAGAAGACATGGGCAGAAGTATTACGGTACTCAATACCTTGAACGCGGTATTGACAATGGCAATTCCCACCAGGGATGCCGATTGATCCAGTAGAACCGGGCTGAAAATAATTTTTACGATCCAGAACACCGTCAGCCAGACGATCGCGCCGATAATATTAAACAGCAGGTGAACAACCGCCGCACGCTTGGCCTCCTGCTTTGCGCCGATTCCGGACAGCATTGCCGTAACGCAGGTTCCGATGCTGGTTCCCATAATAATCGGAATAACCGCTCCGTAGGAAACCTGGCCTGTCATAGCAAGGGCCTGTAAAATACCTACCGACGCCGAGCTTGACTGAATGATAGCGGTAAGCACCAATCCTACCAACACACCCAGAAGGGGATTTTTAAAGAGGATAAACAACTGCTGAAAAGCAGGTACATCAGCAAGACCCGACACCGCGTCTGACATGGACTCCATTCCAAACATCAGGGTGGCAAAGCCCAGCAGGATCATACCGGTGTCCTTCCGGTTGGACGACTTGCCGAACATATAGAAAATAATACCCACAAGGGCCAGGATCGGTGTCAAAGAAGATGGATTCAAAAGTCTTACCCAGGCATTGTCACTGCTTATGCCTCCCAAACTCAGAATCCATCCTGTTATTGTTGTGCCCACATTGGCACCCATGATCACATTGATTGCCTGCTTTAAGGTCATCAGCCCGGAATTGACAAAACCCACAACCATGACAGTCGTTGCAGAGGAACTTTGTATAATCGCCGTCACTCCGCAGCCTGTCATGAAACCTGCGAACTTATTGGTTGTCAATGCCCCCAGAAGAGACCGTAAGCTGCCGCCCGCTCTTCTTTCTAAGGCCTGTCCCATAATGTTCATTCCGAACAGAAAAAGGCAAAGGCCACCAATCATTGTCAATACACTGAATATATCCATGAATACCTCCGGAAAATTTTATGCTGACAAATAAAATTTTACCTGTCAAATATCAAATTTTAACCGGTGTATTGTAAAATTTATGTGAAGTACCGATCTTATCTCCCCTCCATACGGTAGCCTACGCCCCGCACAGTTTCAATATACGCCCCGCACTCCCCCAGCTTGGTCCGAAGCGTGCCAATGTGCACATCCACCGTCCTGGTCTCGCCCAAAAAGTTATCGCCCCAGATATCCGCCATCAGCTGCTCTCTGGTAAAAACAAGACCCGGATTCTCCAAAAACGTACGGAGCAATTCGAATTCCTTCAGGGTAAGCTGAATGCGTTTGCCGCAGACCGTTACCGTATGTTCCCCAAGGTTCAGCTCTATTTTACCCAGGGTAAGCGTTCCGGCGCTGTCCTTAGGAGCGCTTCTGCGAAGCACGGCTTTCACTCTGGACACCATTTCCATCATGCCGAAAGGCTTGGCCAGATAGTCATCTGCTCCCAGATCCAGACCAATCACCTTGTCATATTCAGTGCCCTTGGCGGTCGTCATAATGACGGGGATATCCTTTGTGGTGTTCTGGCTTCGCAGGTGCTTCAGCACCGATATTCCGTCCTCTCCCGGCAGCATAATATCCAACAGCACCAGCTCCGGCTTGCGTTCCGAAAGTGCAGCCCAGAAAGCGCCGGCATCCGGAAAGCCCTCCGCCTGGAAACCGTAAGCGTTTAATGTATAAATTATCAAATCGCGGATACCCGCATCATCTTCCACACAAAAAATCATCGCATGCTTATCCTCCGAGCAGTATTTCGTTTACAGCATATTCTATACTAAAAAAGTAAGTTCTGATAGCCTGGTATTGTTAAACAGATGTAAAATAAGCTTCTTTAAGAGAATTATAACGCTTTTGCGAATTTCAGGCAAATATTGACACCGCACATTGA
>CBCSVZ010000222.1:0-2755 GCA_965143695.1 uncultured Oscillospiraceae bacterium | reverse complement strand
GGTTCGGGGTTCTCCTTATTTCAGAGAGCGTATCAATCGAAAGCATAGCCAAGATGATGGGGCACTCGAATATCAGCACGACCCAGGGATATGCCAGGATAACGGAGGACAAAATCTCAAAGGAAATGGACAAACTGATGGAAAAAAGAAGCAAACACCGCACACATTCCGGCCATGACAACCAATGACAGTTTCGCAGCCGCCTGTCTCCTCGCCGTCCATGGAAGTTAGTACAGACTTTTCTGAAAGCGGAAAGGTCAGGCGGCTGTGCCGTTTCGGGCAGAATCTTCCTTTGCGGGCAAAGGGTATTCAGCCCGAAAACCTTTCCCCTTTCACGTCTGTACAATGGACGCCGACGGCAGCGGAAACAAGCGACTGACGGAAAAGTCGATACAAAAACAACCCCAAAAGAAACAGCATACAGTCTGTATTATATAACCAGTCTGTATGCTGTTCTGATATTCTATAATAGGAGGGATATTTTTTGAAGACAGCATGAAATGGGCAGGCGGCAAACTGCGCTCCCTCCAGAAAAATCAATCCGCTTTTTCGACCTCCTGCCAATACCCGCCTTTGTCCGGCCTGATTCGTCGGAGTGTCCCGTCCGCTTTCAACCTGGCAATCTGTTTTTCCACGGCTTTGGGGGTTATTCCTATCCGCCGGGCAAGTGCTGTTGCGCTCAGTGTATTATCCTGTGAAAGCAAGGCGATGATTTTCTCCCTACTTTTTACATTTTTCTCCCTACTTTTTATTTTGCCATCACATTATGATAAAAGTTGCTTTTATCCGTAATTTCTATACTCAGAGGATAGTTTCACGGAATAAAAGCAACCTTATGGGGTTAGAACCAAGTTTTTCTATTCTGATTGTACGCTTCCCTGTACCCGTCCATCAGCACCCGTTCAATGTCGGAAGCCCTGTACAGGATTTTTCCTCCTACCCGGATATATGGCAGTATGCCGTTGTTGCGGTAATCCTGTAGGCTCCTGCGGCTGACCTTCAGTTTCACCGCCAGCTCCTTGTCGTTGTAATAGCGTTCCCCGTCCAGTGACGGCTTGTTGCTGTCGCATATTTTCTCCACCCTTTTTGAAAGGTCTTCCAGCGACGAGAAAAAGGCTCTCACACGCATGTCGTTTTCCGGTGTCAGCAGCCGGATGTTGCCATTGTCATTCATAAGCACGATATTTATGATTAACTGTATCAGTATTACAATTTCTTCCTTTATTGGCTACAATACACCGTTTCATCTCCACCACGGGAAAGACAGTCTTCACATCCTCCGGCCTGTAATACACCTTGTGGCTTATCTTGGTGTAAGCCAGCGTCCCATTCTCCCGCATCGTCTGTAGGGTTCTCGGACTGATACCGAGCAGCCTGCACACGTCATCGCTGTCAAGCCATTCCCTCTCTCCCAGATCCTCATGTTCCCGGTAGAGACGTTCCACCTTTCCCGCGAAATTCTCGAACTCCGAGAGCATCCTCTCGAAAGTCGCCTTGTCTATGACCACTACTTCCATATTCCTGTAATTTTAAGTTTAACATTGATTTTTTATTGTAAAAACGGAATGGCAGACAGATGGTATCTGAAAGGGATTCATGTGCCCGTAAACCGTTTCGGAAGCGAAGAAAATAAAAAAACGGGAATCGCCTACAAACCGGACGGCACGTGTCTCCAACAGACATTCTTTTTCACCGTCAGGTGAAAAAATCAAAGGTGGAAACCTCAAAGGACACCCTTATTTCTTTGAAGCAAAGGTAGCCGTTCCCCACCGGGGCGCAAGGCTGGGCCCTGCGGGTCGGCTGGGAAAAAATCATCCTCACGCTCCGCGCTCCGGTATTTTTTCCTGCCGAGCCTTGACACCTTTCCGGCGGGAGAACGGCTGTAAAGCATACAAAGAAACAAGAGTGCCTGCACCGCAGGCCGGATGTCTAACAGATAAAAATCAAAGGATATGGCAACAAAAGACGTGAAAGAATTCAACGGATGGTTCAACCGTTCATACGCGAGACTGAAAGAGAGCGTGTCCCTTTATGGAAAGATCAACGAGGACGCGTTCCATGACGCGTATCTGGCAGTCAGGAAGCAGGTGATGTTCTCAAACAACGGAATAGAGGACTTGGAATCCTACTTCTTCGGGTGTTATCGGAAAATCCTGCAATCGGGAACAAGGGAAGACAGCCGTTACGACAACCCCGGGGACGAGTATTTCTCAAGACTGGGTGAGGCGGACTGCACGGAAGAGACCGATGAGCGGGAAGAGATGCTTACCGGGTGCGACAGGCTGGTAAGGGACATACAGAAATTCCTCAGGCGGCACTTCTCCTACGAGGATTACAGGATATTCATGCTGCGGTTTTACGAGACCGGCAGCTCGTTCCGTACCATCGCCAGACACATGGGCGAGAAAACATCGGTGGTGGCACGTAGGGCACAGACCATGATGGAATCCGTCCGGGCGAACCGGAGATTCATTGCCCAAAGAAGACTGATTATGGCCGGCGAGGCGGCATGACAGAAAATAAATGTATCACTAAAAACATGATTGATTATGAAACTGACAGTTTATGACAAGAGCAATTCACATCCGGCACTGACCTACAAGGGAAAACGGATCATCACGGTATGCCGTGACGGCAGCATGTACCTGAGTAAGATATTGAGCAGGGAACTTAAACTGCACGCCGGAAACCGGCTGGGAATCGCCAGGTACGATGACAGGCCGAAAGACTGGTACATGTTCGTATCGGATGACGA
>CBCSVZ010000221.1:0-2768 GCA_965143695.1 uncultured Oscillospiraceae bacterium | reverse complement strand
CCTCGGCCAGAACCTTCAAGTATGTCATTCTGAAGGCTGCCACATTGGTAGATAGTAGCTTTCTTAGCGATATTAAGCTGGAGCTTAACAAGCAAAAGAAGTGAATAAAAATAATTATATAATACGGCACTGCCGGAGAAAGGATGTTTAAAATGTTTGACAAGATTAAAGGTATTATTGTTGACCAGTTAGGCGTTGACGAGAGCGAAGTTACTTTGGAGTCCTCCTTTGTAGACGATTTGGGAGCAGATTCACTGGACCTTGTAGAGCTTATCATGGCTTTAGAGGACGAATTTGATATTGAGATTCCCGATAATGCTGCTGAGCAGATTACAACTGTTAACGATGTTGTCGAGTACATCAAGGGACTGCAGAAATAATTTCATTTTACGGAAATAGAGGCGGCACAAGAACATTGTGACCGCCTTTGTTTTGGTAATCGGGAGAAGAAAATCATGCGGAATGCAGACAGGGACGAGCTTCAGAAAAATATCGGGTATCAGTTTCAAAATATAAAATATCTTACACAGGCGCTTACCCATACATCCTATTCCAACGAAAATTACTCCAGGACGGAAAGCCATCTGGCAAGCAATCAGAGGCTGGAGTTTTTGGGGGATTCTGTGCTGGGTTTGGTTGTCAGCACCTATTTATATGAGCATTTTACCAAAATGCCGGAGGGAGAGCTGTCCAAGCTCAGGGCGGCCATTGTCTGTGAGAATTCTCTGGCCTGTTTTGCCTCGCGCATTGATTTGGCGGCGTTTCTGCTTTTGGGCGTGGGAGAGGAACGCACCGGCGGGAGAGAAAAGCCTTCCATCCTCGCGGACGCTTTTGAGAGCCTGATTGCTGCCATCTATCTGGACGGGGGCATTGATGAGGCCAAGCGGTTTATCCTTTCCCAGTGCGAGAAGGATATCCTTGAAATCGCAGAGAAATATAAGACCTTCGACTATAAGACCAATTTGCAGGAGCTTGTGGGGAAACAGTCCGTCAAGCCTGAGTATGAAATCGTAGGGACCGAGGGGCCGGAGCACGACAGATTCTTTATTGCCATGTTAAAATGCGGGGAGCATTCCACCTTCGGAAAAGGCCGTTCCAAGAAAGAAGCGGAGCAGATGGCGGCCAGAGAAATGCTGAAGCTGTATTCAGCGTTGTAAAATTCCCTATTTGTGGTAAAATAACAATATGGCTTTTCAGAATAAAGGAGTGTTGTTATTTGGAAAAATTACCGCTTAGACAGGATATCGACAGTAAGCTTAAGTGGAAGCTTGAAGATATGTATCAAACGGACGCGGCCTGGGAGAGAGATTTTGAAAAAATTTCCGGAGAATATCCCAGGTTGGCAGAATACAGGGGCAGACTCACCGAATCTGCCGAAACACTGAACGCATTTTACCGGCTGGAGGAGAAGATCTCTCTGATTTTAGAGAAGCTGTATGTCTATGCCCGAATGCGTAAGGACGAGGATAACGCTGTTACAAAGTATCAGGAAATGGCCGCCAGAACGGAAATGCTGATGATGCAGATCCAGGCGGAGCTGTCCTTCTTAGAACCGGAGCTTCTGAAAGCGGGGCAGACAAAGCTCAACGCCTATATGGAAGAAATTCCCGCCCTGAAGGATCACGATTTCTCCTTTCGGGAGATGTTCCGACAGAAAAAACATGTACTTTCCGAAAAAGAGGAGCGGCTTTTGTCCCTGGCACAGGACTGTGCGGGTACCGGTGATGAAGCCTTTACCATGTTTAACAATGCGGATATCAAATTCCCGGCTGTAAGGGATGAAGAGGGCAATCGGGTAGAGCTCACAAAGGGCAGATATACCGTGTTCCTGGAAAGCACAGACCGGGCTGTCAGAAAAAACGCATTCAAAGCTTTATATAAAGAGTACGGAAAGTTCATCAATACACTGGCAGCCTGCTATGCGGGAAGCCTGAAGGCAGATAAATTTTATGCGGTCGCCAGAAAATTCGGCAGCAGTCTGGAAGCAAGCCTTTCTACGGATAATGTTCCCGTGAAAGTATATGACAATCTGATTCATACAGTCCATGACAATCTGGATATTCTGGCAAGGTATCTGAAGCTGAGAAAGAAGGCACTGGGCCTTTCGGAGCTTCACATGTATGATCTGTATGTTCCCATCGTTTCCGTACCTGCCAGGAAGTACACCTACGAGGAGGCCAAGGCTCTCGTCCTTGAAGCTGTGGCGCCCCTTGGCAAAGACTACTGCAAAGTAATACAAAAGGCCTATGACTCCGGCTGGATCGATGTATGCGAAAATCAGGGCAAGACCTCCGGCGCGTACTCCTGGGGTTGTTACAGTACCCACCCCTATGTGCTGCTGAACTGGCAGGGCACCGTTAATGATGTATTTACGCTGGCCCATGAGCTGGGACACGCCATGCACAGCTATTACAGTAATAAAAACCAGCCCTATGCAAAAGCTTCCTATCGGATCTTTGTGGCTGAGGTGGCTTCCACTGTTAATGAGAATCTGTTGTTCCACTATCTGCTGGGACGCACAGAGGATCAGAAAGAACGGGCTTATCTGCTCAATCACTATCTGGAGGAGTTCCGGGGAACCGTATACCGTCAGGTGATGTTTGCGGAGTTTGAGAAAAAGGCACATGCCCTTTTGGAGGAGGGCAGCGCTGTTACGGCTGAGGGACTGAATGCGATGTACTATGCGCTCAATCAGGAATATTTCGGCGGTGCAGTGAAGATAGACAAAGAGATTGAACTGGAATGGTCGAGAATTCCGCACTTCTACA
>CBCSVZ010000220.1:0-2771 GCA_965143695.1 uncultured Oscillospiraceae bacterium | reverse complement strand
TGCGGCTTGCGGCGAATCACAGTGACGATCTGGCCCTCAGAAGAATTATCAATGTGCCTGCCAGAGGAATCGGCAAGACCTCTCTGGGGTCTATTGAAGAGCTCAGCATTGCAAACCGCTGTTCCATGTTTGATATCTGCGCTTCCGCGAATAACTTTCCGGGACAGCTGGGACGGTGTGCGGGGAAACTCATATCCTTTGCCGCACAGATCGCAATGCTCAGTGAGAAGGCAGAACAGATGTCTGTGTCCGCATTTGTGGAGGAAATGATCAGTCAGCTGGGGATGATTGAGGCCTATGAGGCGGAGCATTCGGAGGAGGCTGACAGCAGGATCCAGAATATCGAGGAGTTCATTTCTGTGGCCAAGGAATTCGAGAATGACCAGAAGGAGCTGGAGGACGGCGATGCCAGCTTTAACGCCTTTTTGCAGAGCGTCGCACTGAGCTCTGACATGGATGAAGACAAGGGAGAAGACGACAGGGTGACGATGATGACGATACACAATGCCAAAGGACTGGAGTTTCCGGTGGTGTTTGTTGTGGGTATGGAGGAAGGTCTGTTTCCGTCTTTCCGTTCTTTTGAAGAAAAAGACGGTGTTGATGAAGAGCGGCGCCTGTGCTATGTGGCGATTACCAGAGCCCGTGAGGAGCTGTATTTTACCTATACCGGCAACCGGATGCTTTACGGGAAAACCTCCTATTGCCAGCCTTCCCGATTTTTGCAGGAGATTCCGGGCGAGCTCTTTGAAACCGGTGAGAGCAACAGAAAACAAAGTGTGATGCATCCGGAGAAAGGCTTTGGCGGCGGACTTGGGAAGCCGGCTTCTTTCGGAAGTTCCGGCGGCGGTCCCGGACCGGTAAAAGGCTTTTCCCCTTACGGTATCTTTAAAGCTCCTGCGGCTGCGTCTAAAAAGGCGGATGTTCCTGTCCCTGATTTCCGTACCGGAGACCGTGTGCTGCACAAGAAATACGGACAGGGAACGGTAAATAAAATTGAGGGCAGCGGCGATAATGCGAAAATTGAAGTATGCTTTGACGAGTTTGGCGTTAAAAGGTTTATGCTGGCTTTTGCCAATTTGGAGAAATGCTGAGATATGCAGCCGGAATTTCCTGCTTGACAATTCCGGCGATCTGCTCTATAATACAAAACACTTTAGTTGTTTACTGCGCTAAAGCGAAACAAAAGACGGAAACAGGAGGAATATAAAATGGATCCAAAGGTTTATACTCCCACGGGAGTTCAGGATATCCTTTTCGAGCAGTGTGAGCAAAAGCGCGATATGGAGCATAAAATCAGAGAGCATTTGAAAAGCAACGGGTACAGGGAGATCGAGACCCCTTCTATTGAATACTTTGATACCTTTTCCACAGGAGTCGGCCGCATTGCCCAGGAGGACATGTATAAATTCTCCGGTGCTGACGGTAAGCTGCTGGCTTTGCGACCGGACCTTACGATTCCCGCAGTGCGCACTTATGCCACGAAGCTGAAAAACAGCAGTGATACCGTTAAGCTTTTCTATATCGGCAATACGTTTCATCCTTCTGAGGGGGGCGGCGGACGGCTGAAGGAGTATACACAGGCCGGCGCTGAGATCATTGGCGGGCAGGGCGTATATGTGGACGCCGAAATCATTACAAGAGCTGTCATGCTGGCCAAGGGACTGGGTCTGAAGAATTTCCTAGTGGACATCTGTCAGGTGGAATTTTTTAAGGGTCTGATGGAGGAAGCGGGCTTCGGCGAAACCGAGGCTGAGGAAATCCGTAAAATGGTGGACGGAAAGCAGATCGGAAATCTGGAGAAGCTGCTTTCCGAAAAAGAAATCTCCTCCCAGTTGAAAGACCTGATCATCAATCTGCCCAATCTGTTCGGCGGGGCGGAAATACTGGAGGCTGCGGAGCAGTGTACAAAGAATCCCCGTTCTCTGGCGGCGATTTCCTACTTACGCAGTGTAATGAAAATCATTGAAGAAAGCGGACTGGGCAAATATGTCTCTGTGGATCTGGGAATGGTCAGCAGTCTCAGCTATTATACGGGCATTATCTTTAAAGGTTTCACCAACGGAATCGGTTTCCCTTTTATCAGCGGAGGCAGATACGATACCCTCTCGGAGAATTACGGCGTACAGACTCCGGCAACGGGGTTCAGCATCGGGATCAATATGCTTATGCAGGCCTTGGATAAGCAGCAGGAATCTGACTGTGAAAACGGGTATATTACTGTGGCACTTCCCAAAGGACGGCTGGGCGATTTGGCACTGGAGTTGTTCCGGAATGCCGGGGTAGATGCTTCGGAGCTGGAGCAGGGTACCAGAAAGCTCATTATCACCGATGAAAAATCCAAGGTGCGGTTCTTTTTGGTAAAGCCCGCGGATGTTCCCACCTATGTGGATTACGGTGCGGCGGATATCGGTGTTGTCGGCAGGGATACGCTCATGGAGGAAGACAGAAATCTTTATGAGGTCTTGGATTTGGGCTACGGAAAGTGCCGGATGTGTGTAGCAGGTCCCAAGGAGCTTGCGGGCAGGCTGGACAGCATTCCCAATAAGTGTGTCGCTACGAAATATCCGCACATTGCCAGAGATTATTTTGAACACACAAAACAGGAGTCTGTTGAGATCATTAAGCTGAACGGCTCTATTGAACTGGCGCCTCTGGTTGGCCTTTCCCATGTGATCGTAGATATTGTGGAGAGCGGAAGAACGTTGAAGGAGAACGGACTGGAGGTATTGGAAACCATCTTTGAGGCCAGTGCCAGAATGATCGTGAACCGT
>CBCSVZ010000219.1:0-2781 GCA_965143695.1 uncultured Oscillospiraceae bacterium | reverse complement strand
TCAATGGTCTTGGGAACACCCATGACACGGCACTCATAGCCAACCTTCTGCATGTATTTGCTGATCTTGTTGCAGGTATCCATGGAGTCATTTCCGCCGTTATAGAAGAAATAACGGATATCGTACTTTTTGAATACTTCCAACAGTCTCTTGTAATCTGTATCATCCTCGTCGGCATTCGCCAGCTTATATCTTACAGAACCCAAAGCGGAGGAAGGAGTCGTCTTCAGAAGTTCCAGCTCATAGGGATCTTCCTTGGACATATCATAGAATACTTCATCCAAAATACCTTTGATTCCGTGGGCAGCGCCGTATACCTTTGTAATGCAGGGCTGCTTCAGAGCAGTAATAAATACACCTGCCGCACTGCTGTTGATAACCGATGTAGGACCACCGGACTGGCCGAAAATAGCCGCACCTCTTAATTCACTCATGTTTGTAAACTCCTTTAGAACAAATAATATAAACCAAAGGTTGACCCATTTTGACAGGGTCAACCTTTCTGAAATCAATATAAATTATGCTTTGCCGTTACAACCCAAAACGTCAACCAGCTTGTGACGAACAAGCTCTTTGATGTTTGCTCTTGCAGGCTTCAGGTACTCACGGGGATCGAATTTTTCCGGATGCTCGTCAAAGAATTTACGAATCGTACCTGTCATAGCCAGACGCAGGTCAGAGTCAATGTTGATCTTACAAACAGCACTGCGTGCAGCTTCACGGAGCTGATCCTCCGGAACGCCGATAGCGCCGGGCATATTTCCGCCGTGCTCGTTGATCATCTGAACATACTCCTGAGGTACAGAAGAAGAGCCGTGCAGAACGATCGGGAATCCGGGCAGATTCTTCTCTACTGCTTTCAATACGTCAAAACGGAGCTGAGGCTTCGTGCCGGGCTTGAACTTGTATGCGCCGTGGCTTGTACCGATTGCGATTGCCAAAGAGTCGCAGCCAGTCTTGGATACAAACTCTTCAACCTCTTCCGGACGTGTGTAAGAGGAATCCTCAGCGGAAACCTTAACGTCATCCTCAATGCCTGCCAGGGTTCCCAGCTCAGCCTCAACAACAACGCCGTGAGCATGTGCGTACTCAACTACCTTTTTGGTAACGGCAATGTTCTCCTCAAAAGGAAGAGAAGATCCGTCGATCATAACGGAAGTGAATCCGCCGTCGATGCAGGACTTACAAGTCTCAAAATCCGGGCCGTGATCCAGGTGCAGTGCAATGGGAAGATCGGGATTGCAAAGAATCGCAGCTTCAACCAGCTTTACAAGATAATTATGATTTGCATAGGCTCTCGCACCCTTGGAAACCTGAAGAATAACAGGAGCTTTCTCTTCAGCACACGCCTCAGTGATACCCTGAACAATTTCCATGTTGTTTACGTTGAATGCACCTATGGCATATCCGCCTTTATATGCTTTTTCAAACATTTCTTTCGTTGTAACTAATGGCATAAAATACATCTCCTTTATTCATAATAACCATACTTTATAATTTTAACATATTTTCCCGTAAAAGCAAATACTTTATTCCGTTTTTTTCCGGTTTCTAAAAAAGGCAGAGGAAACCGACCGATCAAACAGAATCGTCATTTTACCCCTACCTCATTCGTCATAAATCCCCTGTCTTGTAGGGAAATGGCATCAAAAAGCCCCCATTTCCCTACCTTTTCCATAAAAAATGCCTTGTTTGGTAGGGATTTCCGCCCGAATAAGGCCATTCTCCCTACTGAAATCTCCATATGCGCATTTTTAGTAGGAATCCGCCAACAACTTGCTGTACGGCATATGATTCATGCGTTACTCCGCTTTTCCGCTCAGATATTCATGGATCGCCTTTGCGGCAACTTTTCCCGCACCCATGGCAGAAATTACAGTTGCAGCGCCGGTTACAGCATCACCGCCGGCATAAACGCCTTCTTTGGTAGTCGCACCGGTGGCTTCTTCCACAATAATACCGCCCCGGCGATTTACCTCCAGGCCTGCAGTGGTTGCCTTAATAAGAGGATTCGGAGATGTTCCTATGGAGATAACAACGGTATCTACATCCAGAACAAATTCGCTGCCCTCTATTGGCACAGGTCTGCGTCTTCCCTGCTCGTCCGGCTCGCCCAGCTCCATGCGGATACATTTCAGTCCGGTAACGCAGCCGTTTTTAGGATCCCTACGGTCCTCTTTATTTTCATACCCCAACACCTCTACCGGGTTGTTCAGCAATTTAAACTCAATTCCCTCTTCAATTGCATGCTCAACCTCTTCTTTTCTGGCAGGAAGCTCCTCCATAGACCGGCGGTATACAATATATACCTTCTCCGCACCCAGACGGAGCGCGGTCCTGGCCGCATCCATTGCCACATTACCGCCGCCGACAACGGCCACCTTGCCGCCCTTCATGATTGGCGTAACAGGCTCCTCCTTGTAGGCTTTCATCAGATTGCTGCGCGTCAGAAACTCATTGGCAGAGTAAACCCCTTTATAGCTCTCTCCGGGAATTCCCATGAAATTGGGGAGACCTGCTCCGGAGCCGATAAAGACTGCCTCATAGCCCATTTCAAACAGTTCATCTACTGTCAGTGTCTTGCCGATGACCATATTGGTTTCTATTTCCACTCCCATAGCAACCAGATTGTCGACTTCCTTTTGAACGATCGACTTGGGCAGACGGAATTCCGGAATTCCGTAAACAAGAACGCCGCCGGCAGTATGCAATGCCTCGAACACCGTAACCTTATAGCCCTGCTTTGCCAGATCACCGGCACAGGTAAGGCCGGAAGGTCCG
>CBCSVZ010000218.1:0-2793 GCA_965143695.1 uncultured Oscillospiraceae bacterium | reverse complement strand
AGCTCATTACCCTGTGCTCAATTCTGAGAATTCCCGTGTGCATGCACAATGTAGAGGAAGAGAGAATCTTCAGACCATCTGCATGGAGTGCTTTCGGCACAAAGGATAAGGAAGGCGCAGACTACAGAGCCTGTCAGAATTTCGGACCTATGTACGGAAGAAAACTCTGACGGAAAGCTCTTCCATTTCCTGAAAGAATTTGATATTATTAACTGCGGTGCCTATGACAGCACCGCAGTTATTTTTGTTTCAAAAAACGGAGGTATCTATGAGCAGTCTCTATGAAGCAAAGGACTGGACCAATCTTTGGTGGGATGAGGCAGACAAGGATGAAGGACTGCCGAGAGTATTTTTGGTAGGAGATTCCCAGACCTACGGATTCTATCCCGAAGTCATTAAAAATATGGAGAAGGAAGCCCGAATCACGGCGCTCACCACTTCGAAAAATATAGACAACCCTTACCTGATTCCGGAATTCGACCATGTTATTACACAGTTTGACCTCAAATACGATCTGATACATTTTAACAACGGACTTCACGGGGAGCATCAGACGGATGCCCAGGCATTTGCTGACTGCTATGAGAGGATGATCAACCACATCCTCAAACAGTATCCGGATTCCAAGCTGACCCTGGCGCTCAGCCCACCGTGCTATCAGGGGGAGCATTTCTCGCAGCCCCATGAGCCCTGGTTCAGAATGGCAAAGGAGCGCAATGAGAAGGTGATTGCGCTGGCGGAAAAGTACAATCTGCCTGTAGACGACTTATTTACGCCTATGCTGGAGCACAGAGATCTGCATGTGCCGGACGGTGTTCACTATAATGACGAGGGCAGGGCGCTGTTGGGGCAGATCGTATCTGACTTTATCAGAAAGAATCTCTGAGTATCGTTACATAAGCGGCGCAAATATGCGCATAACGGAATTTAAGAGCCGTCGGGGCCAGCGTTGACCGGTGATATCGGAAGCGTTCAGCCGACGGCATTTTTTCAAAGTGTCTTCAAAGTCTGCTAAGATATCTTTCACCGCAGAGATCTTATACATCCAGGTGCCGCATTCAAAATGCAGATACAGACTTCTGTAATCCCAATTTACCGTACCGACGACGGCGGTCTCTCCGTCACATATTACATTTTTGGCATGAATAAAGCCCGGTGTATAGCTGTATATCTCCACACCGTCGGTCATGAGCTCCAGATAATAGGATTGTGCTGCTGCATCCGCATACCAGTGGTCGGAAATACCGGGCACAATAATTTTGACATCCACGCCGCATTTGGCTGCATTGCCCAGAGCGGTCACCAGCTCATTGTCCAGACAGAGATAGGGCGTCGTGATATAAAGGGTGTGGCGGGCTTTGGTAATGATGTCCATGTACACGAACTCGCCGTTACTTTCAAAATGATCCGGTTCACTGGCATAGGGAAGTACGAAGCCTTCTTCGGGACAGGCCGGAAGTTCCTCCGGCAGCGCCCGGAATTTGGAATAGTCATCTTGTTCAAGGCGGGGCACATTCCAGAGCTGCAAAAACATCAGGGTGAAGCTGAAGGCTGCTTCGCCTTTCAGCATAACGGCCGAATCCTTCCAATATCCGAATTTATGGGTCACATTGATATATTCGTCTGCCAGATTGGTGCCGCCGTTGAAAGCAGTATGGCCGTCTATGACACAGATCTTACGGTGATCCCTGTTGTTCTGCAGAGCAGACAGAAAAGGCGAAAAAGGACGGAACACACGGCATTGAATACCGAATTCCCGAAGCTTTTTGGGATAATTGCTCTTTAAAGAGGTAAGACAGCCCATACCGTCGTACAAAAGACGCACATCGACCCCCTGCGCCGCTTTTTCCTTTAGGATTCCCATGATGGCATTCCACATTTTACCGGCGTCAATAATAAAATACTCCAAAAAGATATAGCGCTTGGCCTGCCGAAGCTCTGCCAGCATGGTCTCCCACTGGGCTTCTCCGGAGGGGAAATAGGTGACCCGGGTGTTTTGATAGACCGGACAGCCTGTATCGGCCAGATAGGCAGCCATATTGGCGCAGTAGGCATTCTGGTCCGAAAGCGCCTCCAGGGTTTCCGGGTTCTGCTGCAGATAAGGCGCGGTATCTTTCTTTATTTGGGCCAGACGCCGGCGGAATTCTCTGCGGACATTCTGGGTGCCGATGATCAAATAAAAAAGCCCTCCGAATACAGGGACCATGGCGATGGGGATGGCCCAGGCCAGTTTGTAAGAGGGGTTGTCCTTTTTATTCATAATGCGCACAAGCACAACAAGGCTGAGTAAACTCAGCCCTGCGTAAATATAGGCAAAGTAGCGACTAAGCTTCCATATACCTATCACCAGTACAGCGATCTGAAGCAGTAACAGAACTGCGACCAGAACAATCTGACTGAAAATTTTCTTTAAAAGCTTTTTTATCTTTATCATTGAACCTTATTTGGTGCCGAATATTCTGTCACCGGCATCTCCCAGACCGGGTACGATATATCCGTTTTCATTCAGCTTCTCATCCACGCAGCCGCAGTAAAGCTGAATATCCGGGTGGGCGGCTGTGAGTTTTTCAATTCCTTCGGGAGCAGCAATAATGGACATAAACTTAATATTGGTACAGCCTCTCTGCTTCAGGAAGTTTACGCCGGCCACGCCGCTGCCGCCGGTAGCCAGCATGGGATCCAGAATGATCACAAGGCGGTTTCCGATATCGTCAGGCAGCTTACAGTAGTACTCATGGGGCTCCAGTGTTTCATGATCTCTGTAAAGTCCGATATGCCCTACCTTGGCGGAAG
>CBCSVZ010000217.1:0-2804 GCA_965143695.1 uncultured Oscillospiraceae bacterium | reverse complement strand
CCCCTTTCCGGTTGTAAAATTTGCTTTTATTTTAATTAAAAAATACGTTGATTAAATGATTTTACTATGTACCGTATTGGAATTGATTTAGGCGGAACAAACATCGTCGTCGGAATCGTAACCGACGAAGGAAAGATAGTAGCAAAATCCAGCATTCCAACTCTGGCCGCTGAGCGCACGGGGGAAGAAATCGTAAAAGTAATGGCCCAGAAGACCGTTGATATGATCAGGGAGAACGGTCTGACAGAAGATCAGTTCCGTTCTGTCGGCATCGGAACACCCGGTGTATCCGACTCGAAAAACGGCATTCTTATTTATACAGTAAACCTGCCCTTTGTCCACACCTCTTTCAGAGATATTTTCAGGGACTATACAAAGCTTCCCATGTACATCAATAACGACGCAAACTGCGCCGCCCTGGGCGAGATCGTTGCCGGCGGTGCCAAAGGATATCAGAACTGTATTCTGATCACACTGGGCACAGGTGTGGGCGGCGGAATCATCATCGACGGTAAGATCGTAAACGGATTCAACCATGCAGCCGGGGAATTAGGACACATGGTGACCCACAAGGGCGGAGAGCTGTGCAACTGCGGACGCAGAGGCTGCTTTGAACGTTATGCCAGCGCAACCGCGATCATCAATGCCACAAAGCTGGCCGCGAAATTCCATCCGGAGTCCGTTATCAACGAGCTGTGCGGCGGTGATTACAGTAAGATAAACGCCAAGACCGCCTTTGACGCCAAGCGTCAGGGAGATTTAATCGGTACGGAAATTGTTGAAACCTACATACGGGATCTGGGAGAAGGCGTTATTAACTTTATCAATATCTTCCAGCCGGAAGTACTGCTCATCGGCGGCGGAGTCTCCCATGAAGGCGAGAATCTGCTGGCGCCCCTGAGAGAATATGTATTTAAGTACACCTACGCCAACGAGCATATTCCCCAGACCCGCATTGAGAGAGCGCTGTTGGGAAATGACGCCGGTTTGATCGGTGCGGCAATGCTGGATGAGTAAGAACATACTGCTTAAAATACAATATGACGGTACCAACTACAGCGGCTGGCAGACCCAGAATAACGCTTCGGCAATTCAGGACTCTGTTGAGGCCGCTTTGTCTGCGTTACACGGCGGTGCTGCAGTTCCCATCATCGGCTGTTCCCGTACCGACGCCGGTGTACACGCACTGGGCTACTGCGGAAATTTTCACACAGAGCTTACCATACCGCCGGAAAAATTTGCTTACGCCCTCAACCCCATTTTACCGGAGGATATCAGAATAACAGAATCCTGTCAGGTGCCTGAGGACTTTCATGCCCGGTTCTCGGTAAAATCCAAAACA
The DNA here is from genome assembly GCA_965143695.1 of uncultured Oscillospiraceae bacterium. GTDB lineage: Bacteria > Bacillota > Clostridia > UBA1212 > SIG427 > CABQMV01. The sequence continues at coordinate 1,462 of CBCSVZ010000217.1, read as the reverse complement.
TATCAGTACCGGTTCTACGCAAGCCCCTTTACCTCTCCCCTTCTGGCGAACCGCGCGTGGCATATTACCCGCGAGCCGGATCTGATTGCCATGCAGCAGGCAGCGGAATATTTGAAGGGAACACACGATTTTACCTCCTTTATGGCCGCCGGAGGCTACCCTACCACCACTGTGCGCACCGTTTTCGACACCGAGGTAGGCCGGGATTCATACGGGATATACAGCTTCTCCGTGAGAGGAGACGGTTTCTTATACAACATGGTCCGCATTATGGCCGGAACACTGGTGTATGCGGGTTTGGGTAAAATAGCCCCCGGAGACATTCCGGAAATCATAGAGGCCAGGGACCGAAAAAGGGCCGGAATCACTGCTCCTGCCCAGGGACTTTATCTAGCTCAGGTGTACTACTGATCATTCTTTGCGTAATCAAAGCAATAAATATTGTCACAAGAGAAAGCACCGTATAAATAACCACATCGGAAACGACCCTGGTCACATTAACAGCCAGGCTGTTCAGTTTGAGGCTGTTCAGCAGCACCATTGCCATGCTCATACAAAAAGAGAGAAAATAGATTGCCGCATACTGGATCAGCAGCACAACAATAAGAAACAAGGCGTTTTTTTTGACCAGGAGAGCGCTTTCTTTCAGTGCCCTTCTTCCCCAGACTTCTCCGAGTACAACAAGATACGGGCTTAAACTGAACAGAAACAGTGCGATGATACCGGGAAGAAAGCACAGCATAGCCAAAGCGAAGCCGATCAGATAGCCGATTGCTCTGGTAGCCAGATATTTCGGAAACGTTCTCAGGGCAAAATCAAAGGCCTCGGAAAACGGCACTTTCAAGGGCTTATCCGCCTCGCGCACAAAATAGATAACAGTCATATCAAAAATTCCGGATATCAAAGACAGAAGCACCGTGGCAAGCAGCAAGATCAGCAGCTTTTTGTAATAGGAAGGCAGACTGGCCTGCGTCATACCGCTCATGTCTAAATCGGGCAGCATCAACTGCATAAGAGAGACAGGAACATATACCAATATGGCAAAAAGGATGATCTTAACGATATTTCTTTTAAAAATCTCAAAGGCTTTTCTGATATAGAAAGGAATTTCAGCGGATGTCATAGATTACTTTTTCCCCTTTGTTTTTCTGCAGAGAAAGTACCCGATCAGTGTGCCCAGAAACGCCAGCAGGATGCCCTCCACCCATATATACACACTTAAACCGTCCGTAAAGAGATAATGGTACAAGGCGGTCAGGGCGCTGTGCCCTTTATTTATCCTCTCTTCTGCATAGTCGGGAATAAGCAAATATACGGAAGCAAGCGTAACGATGACCGACAGCACATCGGAAATCAGTATCATCCATATCTGCCGTCCGTTCCGTTTCCCCTTGCCCAGAAATACATCGGTAAACGTGTAGGCTCCGAGCCCGTTCAGTAAGAAAAACAGCACGGAAAATAC
>CBCSVZ010000216.1:0-2809 GCA_965143695.1 uncultured Oscillospiraceae bacterium | reverse complement strand
AAGCCGGAGAAGATCGTTGATAAGATGGTTGAGGGAAGAATCGGAAAGTTCTACAGTGAGAACTGCTTGCTGGAGCAGGCTTTTGTAAAGAATCCCGACCAGAGCATTCAGGATCTTATCAATGAGAAAATTGCTGTTCTCGGCGAGAAAATCAGCGTTCGTCGCTTTGTTCGCTGGGAGAGAGGCGAGGGCCTTGAGAAGAAAGAGGAGAACTTCGCTGAAGAAGTAATGAAGCAGGTTAAGGGTTGATTGGGATCCTGTGACCGGTTTATATAGCGCAGTAAAAGGGAGCTTTTCAATGGGAAAGCTCCTTTTTCATCGTAAGAGGCTTCTTGCGAATCGAGCGTCTGTGCAGAGCCCGGATTTTGTGGTAAAATGATATACAGGTTCTATATTTCTTCGAAGCGGAGGTTGTTTTTATGGATTATTTGGGAAAAGAAATACCGAAACTGGGCTTTGGCCTCATGAGACTGCCTGTCAATGAGGACGGTTCTATAGATATTGCGCAGACCTGTAAAATGGTGGATCTGTTTTTGGAGAACGATTTTACATATTTTGATACGGCATACGGTTACAGCGACGGCGAGTCGGAGAAAGCCGTTAAGAAGGCTCTGGTGGACAGATATCCCAGGGAAAAGTTTTTGCTGGCAACAAAGCTTCCGGCTTGGGCCGGAGCGGCCAATAAGAAAGAGGCCGAGCAGATGTTATATACATCTCTGGAGCGGACAGGTGCGGGATATTTTGATTTCTACCTGCTGCACAATCTGGGGGAAGAACGGACCCACTTTTTTGATGACTATGATATCTGGAATTTCCTGGCGCAGAAGAAAAAAGAGGGGATCATAAGAAATCTGGGATTTTCCTTTCATGATAAAGCAGATGCTCTTGAAGAGGTCCTGAAAGCCCATCCCGAAATGGACTTTGTGCAGCTTCAAATCAATTATGCCGACTGGGAGGATCCTGTTGTTGAATCCCGCAAGTGCTATGAGGTTGCCCGCAAATACCAAAAGCCTGTCATCATTATGGAGCCGGTAAAGGGCGGCACCCTTGCGAATCCGCCCAAGGCAGTAAGAGCACTTATGGAAAAAGAGAACCCCGCAGCTTCGCCGGCTTCCTGGGCTATCCGCTATGCTGCTTCTTTAGACGGTGTCATTACGGTGCTTTCCGGCATGTCAAATGTTGCGCAGATGGAGGACAATATTTCCTTTATGAAGGACTTCCGGCCGCTGACTGAGAAAGAGCAGGAGGTCATGAGAGAGGCAAGAGCGATTCTCGCAGGACTTCCGGTAATTCCCTGTACAGCCTGTGCGTACTGTATGAAGGGCTGCCCAAAGCATATTGCCATATTCGGAAGCTTTCAGGCCTATAATGCCTATACAAGTTTCGGTGATTTGAACGGTGCGGCCGGCAATTACAGCTGGAATACGGAAGGCCATGATTGGGGCAAAGCTTCCGAGTGCATTCAGTGCGGCAAGTGCGAGCAGGTATGTCCGCAGCACATATCGATCCGGGCGGAATTGAAAAAGGTTGCGGCGCTTTTTGAAAAAAAGTCGTAATTTGTCGAAAAAAAGTATTTACAAATTTTTTTACAAGTGATATTATGTACAAGATAAAGTCCCTTTAAGTTCAGTACAGAGATGCTGGCAAGGTACGTAGAGTTTGCTGTGTAACCACGCCATGCATTTGCATGGCGTTTTTTTTGATTAATCCGGTGTAAAGCCGCATTAATATATTTATTATCGTACAGTATAAGGAGGAAAATGGTATGAATCTAGTTTACAACATCAAGGACAAGCCAAAGTTCGGCCAATTGCTGATTTTCGCTTTCCAACAGCTGCTGGCAATTCTGGCTGCCACCATTGCGGTTCCTGCAATCGTAGGCAACGGAATGTCCCAGTCCGCAGCGCTTTTCGGAGCAGGTGTCGGTACAATTGTATATCTGCTGTTCACAAAATTTAAGAGCCCTGTATTTCTGGGGTCTTCTTTCGCGTTTTTAGGCTCCATGTTTGCAGCCTTTGCGGGAGCTGTTTCTGTAGAAGCCGGTTATGCGGGTCTTCTGATCGGTGCCGCTATGGCAGGTCTTGTCTATGTTGTAATTGCTCTGGTCGTTAAGTTAGCGGGTGTTGCATGGATCAACAAGCTCATGCCTGCTGTTGTTATCGGACCTACGGTTGCCATCATCGGGCTCTCTCTGGCAGGAAACGCTATCGGCGATTCACTGGCCAACGCGAAGGATGAATCCGGTGCTTTTGTTATGACAGCCAATGTATGGGTTTCCCTGATTTGTGCGTTGGTTACCCTGTTCGTGGTTATCATTTGCTCCGTGTACGGTAAGAAGATGATGAAGCTCATTCCCTTTATTATCGGTATTCTGGCCGGATATGCTGTTGCAACGGTATTTACCCTGATTGGTATGAGCACCGGCAACGAGGCTTTAAAGGTTATTAACTTCTCCCTGTTTGAAAACATGCAGTGGGTTCCGGATTTTACCTTCCTGAAAGCCGCAAAAGGGTTTGCTGCCATTGACGCCAAGTACATTGCCACCGTGGCCGTAGCCTACGTTCCTGTTGCCTTTGTTGTATTTGCAGAGCACATCGCGGACCATAAGAACCTGTCTTCCATCATCGGTCAGGATCTGCTGGAAGAACCCGGACTGCACAGAACTCTGCTGGGAGACGGTGTGGGATCCGTAGCAGGCGCTATCTTCGGCGGCTGCCCCAATACTACATACGGTGAGTCTGTAGGCTGTGTTGCGATTACCGGTAACGCTTCTGTAGTAACGATTCTGGCAACGGCAATCATGGCGATC
>CBCSVZ010000215.1:0-2830 GCA_965143695.1 uncultured Oscillospiraceae bacterium | reverse complement strand
GGGGTTCGAACCCACGACCTCCAGGGCCACAAACTGGCGCTACTGACAGATGAGCTACATCCACCATAAGATTTATTGATTTTATAAAAGCAACGTGTGAAAGTATACTAGATTTGTCGCTGCTTGTCAATAGCCTGTTTATAAAAAATCAGCGACAGGACAGTGGAAACAAGCCAGCCTACCGGCCATGCACACCAGATTCCCACAGAGCCCAACAGATCCGAGAAGACAAAGGCCAGAATCACGCGCAGGGATAGATCCGTGAAAGTAGAAATCATAAAGTATTTCATTTTACCCAAGCCCCGCAGAGTTCCGTCCGCAATCAGCTTGATGCCCGGGAGAATATAGGTGGGTGCTACCACCAGCAGAAACATTTTACCCTCTTCAATAGACGCTGTATTCTGCACCTTGATAAATAACGAAATAAAGGACCCTTTCAAAAACACATAGAGCAGGCTGAACAGCACAGCGATTCCGGCAGACAGTAGTATCCCTGCCCTTCCTCCTCTGCGGATGCGGTCCATTTTACCGGCACCGAGGTTCTGCGCCGTGTAACTGGACATGGCATTGCCCATGGTGGAAAGTGTGGTAATTGCAAAATTATTGACTTTAATCGCCGCCGAATAGCCGGCAATGACCACCGTACCGAAGCTGTTCACAATGCTCTGTATCAAGATATTGCCCACGGAAATAAAGCTCTGCTGTAAGATACTTGGAACCGCGATCCGGACGATCTGCTTCAGCAGCGGGAAAGAAAAGACCTGAGGCCTTCCCTCGCACTTTATTTTACGAAGCTTTATAAACACAGTAATAACTGCCGCCACACAGCTTACTCCCTGACAGAGAAAGGTAGCCCATGCCACACCGGCAATCCCCATTTGAAAGCGGTACACGAACCAGATATCCATAAAGATATTCGTGACAGAAGACACTGCCAGAAAAAGGAACGGCGTTCTGGAATCCCCTAGCGCGGAAAAGATACCGGTGGATATGTTATAGAAAAAGAGAAACAGCAGACCTCCCGTATAGATGTTCAAATACAAAAGGGTGTCTCCCATGATTTCTGCCGGGGTATTGATCAGTCGGAGCAGCGCAGGGGAAAAGACAAATCCCAGTACCATCAACAGGATACACAAAGCACCGCTGGCAATATAAGTGGTATTTACGGCGCTCTTGACCTCCCGCAGCTGTTTCCCTCCGAATAGCCGGGCGATGACAACATTGCAGCCCATATTACAGCCAAAGGCAAAGGCCAGATAGATCAAAGTCACTTCATAGGAATTGCCCACAGCGCTCAGCGCATTGTCACCTATAAATTTACCGGCCACAAAGCTGTCCGCTATGTTATACAGTTGCTGAAAAATAATACTGCCCAGCAAAGGCAGTGAGAAGCGCCAGAGAACCCGCCAGGGTTCTCCGGTTGTAAGATCTTTTGTCATAATAATTACTTCTTTAACTGTGCAATTCGCTGTATCACACTGTCATACATGGACTGATATTTTTCCTGCTTCGCCCGTTCCTCTTCAATAACTGCGGCCGGTGCTTTGGATACGAAGCCCTGATTGGAAAGCTTACCGCCTACACGCTTCAGCTCATTTTCCAGATTTGCCTTCTCCTTCTCCAACCGGGCCAGTTCCTTTTCAAAGTCGATCAGCTCCTCCAGAGGAATAAACAGCTTGGCAATGCTCACCGCGGCAGCGGCAGCATCCGCAGGAATGCCGGAGTTATCCTCCTGCACCTTCACACCGGAAGCAGACGCCAGGCGCATAAAGTATGGAGCCGCCTCTTCAAAAATATGACGGTTCGCCGAATCGGTAACGACGATCAGCTGTGCCTTTCGGGAAGCCGGCACATTCATCTCGGTTCTGAGGGCTCTTATGCTTCGGATCGCCTCTATAATGATGCTCATTTCCGACTCTTCCCTCTCATAGCACATCGCTTCATCAAATTCAGGCCACTGAGAAATCATAATACTCTCACAGTCCTTATAGAGGTTCTGATACAGCTCCTCCGTCAGGAACGGCATAAAGGGATGTAACAGCTTGAGACATTTTACCAGTACATCATTCAGCACATACTGCGCTTCCAGCCTTGTCTCGCTGTTCTCATCGAAGAGTCTGGGCTTTACCAGCTCAATGTACCAGTCACAGTAGCAATCCCAGATAAAGTCACAAACTTTAGACAGGGCTACACCCAGCTCATATTTATTCAGGTTGTCCGTAACCTCTTTTACAAGCTTATTCACACCGGAGAGGATCCATTTATCCGCTATGGTGAACTTCTTCTCATCCACTTTGGTAAAATCAGGATTTTCGTCAAAGTTCATCAGTACAAACCGGGTAGCGTTCCAAACCTTATTGGCAAAGTTTCTGGCATACTCGCACTTCTCCGGCAAGAATCTTTGGTCATTTCCTGGAGAGTTACCGGTAATCAAGGCAAACCGCAGCGCATCCGTGCCGTACTCGTCAATAACCTTTAAGGGATCGATTCCGTTGCCCAGTGACTTGGACATTTTACGGCCCTGGGCATCTCTTACCAGGCCATGTATCAGCACGTGATCAAAGGGCGTTTCCCCCATCTGCTCAATACCGGAGAAGATCATTCTGGCTACCCAGAAGAAAATAATGTCATAACCCGTTACCAGTACATTGGTAGGATAGAAGAATTCCAGATCCTCTGTCTTGTCCGGCCAGCCTAAAGTAGAGAAAGGCCACAGCGCACTGGAGAACCAGGTATCCAACGTATCGGGATCCTGCTCTACCTTGGTACTGCCACACTTGGGACATACGGTGACCTCATCCTTGGAAACCTCCATATGACCGCATTCCTG
>CBCSVZ010000214.1:0-2833 GCA_965143695.1 uncultured Oscillospiraceae bacterium | reverse complement strand
TGGGAAAGCGGAAGAATATAATTTTCACTGAAGGCATACATCAGCGAAAAGGTAAGCTGATTATGCTTCCACTGCTTGAAGAGCGGATCTGTCTTCGCATATTCAAGGGAATCGTTCATCCAGCCCATATTCCATTTAAAGGTAAAGCCAAGCCCCCCGATATAGGTCGGCTTTGTCACCAGGGGCCACGCGCTGGACTCTTCTGCAATCATTATGGGATTCGGGAACAGCTCGTATATCGTCCGGTTCAGTTTTCGTAAAAATTCAATACCCTCAATACACTCCCGGCCTCCGTATTGGTTCTTCAGTTCCTCGGAAGGACCCTTGGCATAATCCATATACAGCATATTTGCCACAGCATCTACCCGGATACCGTCAACATGAAACTCTTTCATAAAATATACTGCATTTGATATTAAAAAGCTCTGCACATGGCCCTTGCCCAAATCAAAATTGGCAGTTCCCCACTGATAGTTCTCCCGAATGATCTCCTTTTCGTTCTCGTAGAGCCAGCTCCCGTCAAAACGGTATAACCCGGGACTGTCCTTACAAAAATGACCCGGAACCCAGTCAAGTATAACACCAAAGCCTGCCGTATGCAGTCGATTTACAAAATACCGAAAATCCTCCGGTGTGCCGAAACGGCTCGTAATCGAATAGAAGGAAAGGGTCTGGTATCCCCAGGAAGCATCCAGCGGGTGCTCGCTGACAGGCATGATTTCCACATGGGTATAATTCATTTCTTCCAGATATCCGACCAGTAAATCCGCAATCTCTCTGTAATTCAGAAAGGGTTCTTCACTCTTGTGTAAGTCCTGCTCCTCCTGGGTCAGTTCGGTCAGCTTTCCCCGCCTCCAGGAACCCAGGTGTATTTCATAAATATTCATGGGCTTTGTAACAATATTACCTGCCGATGACTTCCGGTACCATTCCAGATCCTGCCAATCAAACTCGTTTAGATCATATACCACGGAGGCGGTATTCGGGCGCAGCTCACTGTAGAAGGCGTAAGGATCCGACTTATACGCTTTATTTCCGGCCTGATCTTCAATTACATATTTATAAAGGGTGCCGACACCGATATCCGGTATAAACAACTCCCAGACTCCGTTTGAGCTCCTGTTCATAATATGGCTGTCTTCGGCCCATTGATTAAAATCTCCGGCTACTGCAACAGAAGCCGCATTGGGTGCGTACAGTGTAAACCGAACGCCACCGGATTCCGTTTTGCTGCCGAAATAATGATATGCATCAATAGAATTGCCACTGATATATTCTTCAAAATGTGTGCCAAAAAAATCTTTCTCCGCCATATTTTTCTTTCTCCTAAATCATAATATATATATTAACATTTTCCTCACAAAAAGGCAATAGCCAAATAAAAAAAGTCCAACGACTTGGTACAATCATTGGACTTCGTTTCACAAATATTCTAATTTAAACGGAACGCTTAACCCAGCATATTGATCAAAACGCCGGCAGCAATCGCGCTTCCGATGACACCTGCCACATTGGGACCCATTGCATGCATCAGCAGATAATTGTTGGGGTTCTCCTGCTGTCCTACTTTCTGGGAAACACGGGCTGCCATCGGCACAGCGGACACACCTGCGGATCCGATCAGCGGATTGACCTTGCCCTTTGTAATAACATACATCAGTTTTCCGAAAAGCACTCCTCCGGCAGTTCCCATGCTGAAAGCAATGACACCCAAAAGGATAATTCCCAGCGTCTTCGGGGTCAGGAAGGTAGCTCCGGTAGCAGTAGCTCCTACGGATACGCCCAGGAATATCGTTACAATATTCATAAGCTCATTCTGTACGGTCTTAGAAAGCCGTTCACAGACACCGCTCTCCTTAATAAGGTTACCCAGCATAAGCATTCCCACCAGAGTGGCAGCATCCGGTAAAATCAGGGATACCAGAATGGTAACAACAATCGGGAAGATGATTTTCTCCTTCTTGCTTACAACTCTGGACTGCTCCATGACAACAGATCTTTCTTTCTTTGTTGTGAGCGCTTTCATAATAGGAGGCTGTATCACAGGCACCAGGGCCATATAGGAATACGCCGCGATTGCTATGGCAGGCAGCAGCTCGGGAGCCAGTTTGCTGGCAGTAAAGATAGCAGTCGGTCCGTCCGCACCGCCGATAATACCGATAGCGCCCGCTTCATTCTGCATAAAGCCCAAAAGTCTCGCACCGATATAGGTGATAAAAATACCCAGCTGAGCGGCAGCACCCAAAAGCAAGCTCTTAGGATTTGCAATCAAAGGACCGAAATCTGTCATCGCGCCGATACCGATAAAGATCAAAGGGGGATAGATACCAAAATCCACGCCTTTATACAGATAATAAATCAAACCCTCTTTCCAGCCGTTATCCTTCAGCAGTTCCATCATCGCCAGCTTCTGTGCCGATTCCGACAAGGTATCCCAACCGCCGACCACAGAGGCCTTTAGATTTTCTAATTGCTCCGGCGACAGCATTTCTGACAGACCATCCACCGTATACTTACTGGTCAGGTTTGCCAACGGCAGATTCGCCAACAGCATACCGAAAGCGATCGGCAGCAAAAGCAACGGTTCGTACTTCTTAACGATCGCTAAATAGATCAACACACATGCCAGACCGATCATAACGACATTTCTCCAGCCGCCTGCGGTAAAATTGCTGACAATGTATCCAATACCGGAATCCTGGGCTATACTTACAATCGTATCAATAAAACTTCCCATTTTCTTACAACAGCCTCCTTATTCCGTCAGATTTTCAAGTCTTGAGGTCCTGCTCCAGGCAGAAGCATGATCGCCTACCCGTTTAAAGGAAGCAAC
>CBCSVZ010000213.1:0-2876 GCA_965143695.1 uncultured Oscillospiraceae bacterium | reverse complement strand
CATTTGAGAGCACAGATGACGATTGTATTAAATCTGGAGTATGTTGCCAACGCCGCTGACAGAAAGAGAATTTTTGATTTTGTATCAGGATGCTGTTATGCTCTTGACGGAAACATTCAGAAGGTTGCTGATTTGATTTATGTAATAGCACCTTACAATGTTGATGTGTTTGCCGAGGTCGGTGAAGAAGGAAAGGCTGCCTCTGAGTCCTATGACTATGACAGTATTTTCTGATATAGCAGTTTGATTAGGTAGATAAGAGCATTCAATACTGTACGTTTTGAATGCTCATTTTTTATGTTTATTATTATTTTTTTTAAAAGGTATGGTGATTTGTAATGTCAATGGCAGAAATTGTTGCGCTTTCTCACAAGTACGGAGCGAATCCTGATTTTGTGCTGGCCGGTGGCGGAAATACATCCTTTAAGGATGAGGCATTCCTTTATATAAAGGGATCCGGTACGACCCTTGCGTCGATTACAGAAGAGGGCTTTGTGAAAATCAACAGGGCGAAGTTAAACGCTATGTTTGAAAAAAACTATGCTTCGGATGCTGCAAAGCGCGAAGAAGAGGTACTGGCAGATATGATGGCCGCGAGAGAGCCCTCTGAACTGGCAAAGAGACCCAGTGTAGAGACGCTGCTGCATAATATCATTAACTATACTTATATTGTCCATACACATCCTGCGATGGCTAACGGCCTTACCTGCGGTAAAGACGGTAAGAAAATCGCACAGGAGCTCTGGGGCGATAAGGTTGTATGGATCGATCTGGTAGAGCCGGGATTTGTATTGGCTTCTACCGTCAAGAAAGCACTGGACGGATACAAGGCAGCGCAGGGCAGAGATGCGGATATCATTTTGCTGCAGAATCACGGTATTTTTGTGGCAGGCAATACACCGGAAGAGATTGACAGCAAGACCAAGCTCCTCTTCGACGCTTTAGAAGCAAAATGTCAGATCAGACCTGATTTTGCCCAGGCGGAATTTGATAAGGAAAGGGCAGCTTTCCTGGCGCCGGCAATCAGAATGCTGCTGAGAGACGGCGGTACCTCCATTGTTAAATTCTATACCAACAGGGAAGTTCAGGGAATGCTTGAGAATAAAGAGACATTTTACCCCATATCATCTGCATACTCTCCCGATCATATCGTTTACTGCAAGCCCCAGGCGCTTTATGTAGAGGCTGCTGAGGACATGGATGCGCAGTACGAACTTCTGGAAAAGGGCATTGAAAGCTATAAGAAAGAAAAAGGCTTTGCTCCTAAGGTCATTGCGGTGCAGGGGCTGGGATACTTTGCATGGGGTACCAATGTGAAGAATGCCGACATCTGCGGACAGGTATTTATGGACGCTGTCAAGATCGGCGCTTATTCCAAAAACTTCGGCGGCCCGCTGTTTATGACAGATGCTATGATCGATTTTATCTGCAACTGGGAGGTTGAGTCCTACCGGTCGAAAGTGAGCCTTGCAGGAGGCGCCTCCAAGCGTCTGGAAAGCAAGATCGCCATTGTTACCGGCAGTGCTCAGGGCTTTGGTCAGGGTATTGCGGAAGAAATGCTGAAAGAGGGCGCCAATGTGGTCATCGCAGACCTGAATATCGAACTGGCTGCCGCAAACAGTAAGAATATGAATGAGAAATACGGCGCAGGACACTCCATTGCCCTGGGCGGTAATGTAGGGGAAGAAGAATCCGTTAAGGATATGGTATACAATACCGTTCTGGAATACGGCGGTTTGGATGTGTTTGTCAACAATGCCGGAATTGCCATTGCCGGCGGTCTGGAAGAAATGGTGGTAGGCAAGTTCGAACTGGTTACAAAGGTGAACTATACTGCGTACTTCCTGTGTACGAAATACGCCTCCAGAATCATGAAGATTCAGAATCGGTTTGACAAGAGCTATATGATGGACATTATCCAGATTAACTCCAAATCCGGACTGGAGGGCAGTAAGAATAACTTTGCTTACGCCGGCAGCAAGTTCGGCGGCGTGGGCCTTACCCAGAGCTTTGCTTTGGAGCTGGTAGGCTTTAATATTAAGGTGAATTGTATCTGCCCCGGAAATCTGCTGAACGGTCCTCTGTGGTCCGATCCGGTAAAAGGGCTCTTTGTTCAGTATCTCAACGCCGGAAAGGTGCCGGGTGCCAAGACGGTTGCGGATGTGAGGGAGTATTACGAGAGCAAGGTTCCCATGCACAGAGGCTGTGAGATCATCGATGTTGCAAGAGCGATCTTCTACATTGTAGAACAGGAGTATGAGACAGGACAGGCGATTCCCGTAACAGGCGGACAGGTAATGCTGAAGTGATAAGGGAATAGGGCTGTCTGATTATCAGACAGCCCGTCTATTTATATAAGGAGCAGCTTTTTTATATGAGTGAACAGAAGAAAAAACAGAATTACGGAAATGACAGTATCTCACAGCTGAAGGGAGCGGACAGAGTAAGATTAAGGCCTGCGGCGATTTTAGGTTCTGACGGTCTGGAAGGCTGTCAGCATACCTTCATAGAGATATTGGCCAACTCCATCGATGAAGCAAGGGAGGGTTACGGTAAGGTTATCGAGGTGACCCGGTTCAAAGATAAATCCATACAGATCAGAGACTATGGAAGAGGCTGCCCTGTAGATTATAACGAAAAAGAAAAGAAATTTAACTGGGAGCTGGTGTACTGTGAGCTCTACGCGGGGGGGAAATATGAGAATAATTCCAACGGCGGAAATTATGAATACAGTCTGGGACTGAACGGGCTGGGAAGTACGGCTACGCAGTACAGCTCCGAATATATGGATGTCACCGTTTTTAAGGATGGCTTTAAGTATGAGCTGCATTTTGAAAAAGGAAATAACATTGGGGGGCTGAAGAAGGAACCCTATC
>CBCSVZ010000212.1:0-2877 GCA_965143695.1 uncultured Oscillospiraceae bacterium | reverse complement strand
GAGGGCGGAAAATCGGACGACTCTGTGGACCAGAAGCTGGAGTGGGTAAGACATCTTCTGGATATCCAGAAGGATTCCGGGGATGCCAGCCAATTTGTAGAAACCTTTAAAATGGACCTTTTCACCGATGAGGTGTTTGTGTTTACTCCCAAAGGGGATGTGAAGAACCTGCCTGCCGGCTCTACACCCATTGACTTCGCTTACTGTGTGCACAGTGCCGTGGGCAACAGAATGATCGGAGCCAAGGTAAACGGCGAGATCAAGCCCCTGAACTATAAACTGAAGAACGGCGACATTGTAGAGGTCATTACCACCAAAGAGGTCCACGGACCCAGCAGAGACTGGCTTTCCATTGTAAAGAGCTCTGAGGCCAAGAGCAAGATTCGGCAGTGGTTTAAGAAAGAGCGCCGTGAAGAGAATATCGAGCACGGCAAGGAATTTATAGACAGAGAGCTGAAGCGGCAGGGCTATGCTTATTCGGATTTATTTAAGCCGGAGTATCTGGAGCCGATCCTTCGAAAGTATAATTTTAACTCTACAGACGACCTGATGAATGTAGTGGGCTTCGGAGAGCTGACGGCCCGGAGAGTTGTCTCCAGACTGCGGGATGAGTTTTTAAAGAACCACACGCCTCCTGAGCCTATGGAGGCCGTGCTGGCGTCCAAGGAGAAACGGGAGAGCAAGCAGACCACAGACAACGGTATTATTGTCAAGGGGGTAGAGAACTGCCTGGTCAGATTCTCCAAATGCTGCAATCCTGTTCCCGGTGACGCCATCGTAGGATATATTACCAGAGGAAGAGGAGTTTCCGTCCACAGAGCGGATTGCCCCAATATTCGGGCCATGGCCGACTTTGAGAACAGAGCGATCGATGTGAGATGGGCACAGAGTGTCAACAGCGTATACAGTGCGGAGCTGGCCATCAAAGCCTTCGACCGGTCCAATCTGCTGCTGGAGATTGCCGGCGCTCTGGCTGAGTTGAAACTGAATACCAAAGCGATTAATGCCAGAACCACCCGGGACAATTATGATCTGATCGATTTGACTGTGGAAATTACAGAGAGAGATCAGCTGGATAAGCTGATTAAGAAGCTGGACAGAATCGATAATGTAGTAGAAGTAAGCAGAAAGGCCAAGTGATCTATGAGAGCAGTTGTACAAAGAGTAACCTTTTCCAGAGTCCTTTCCGAAGGGGAGGAGTCCGGTCGTATTGACAGAGGCTTCAATGTCCTGTTGGGGGTATCTGCGGAGGATACCCGGGCAGACTGTGCCTACATATGCGATAAGATTTCCAATTTAAGGGTTTTTGAAGACAGCGAGGGCAAACTGAATCTGTCCATACTGGATAAGCGAAAGGACGGACAGGATTTTCGCGTTCTGCTGGTGAGCCAGTTTACCCTTTACGGAGACTGCCGTAAGGGACGCAGACCCTCCTTTATAGAGGCAGCAAGACCGCAGCAGGCAGAGGAACTCTATGAGACTGTAAGAGCAGGACTGGAAAGCCTCGGCATTCCTGTGGCCACAGGGGTGTTTCAGACGGACATGTCGGTGGAGATCGTCAATGACGGCCCGGTGACACTGCTGTTGGACAGCAAGAAAGGATTTTAACCATGGAGTATCAGTATAAGCGTTTTACCGAGGGGATGTTGGGCTCTAACACCTATCTTCTGTGGGATACAGAAAGTAAGGGTGCCTTGGTCATTGACCCGGGAAATCCCGTGGACGGTGTTCAGAAAGCCGTGGAGCAGGAGGGCCTTTTTGTCAAGATGATTGTGCTCACCCACGGACATTATGACCATGTGTGTTATATTGAGGATTACAAGGCGGCCTTCCGGGTCCCTTCTGCCTGTACCGCTCAGGAAAGCAAGAATCTGACAGAGCCCTATCTCAATGCCTCCGTTTTGTTCGGCTCTGCAGTGCGGTATGCTCCCGGTGACATCACTATCGGCGAAGGCTATGTATTCGATCTGAACGGCAGGGGAGAGGGCCCTTCTGTTATCTATACTCCCGGTCATACCTCCGGGGGGATCTGCCTTTTGGCAGGTAAAATGCTCTTTACCGGGGATACTCTTTTCTGTCACAGCTTCGGCCGCACGGATCTGGGAGACGGCAGCACGCCCATTTTACGGGCCTCTATTGACCGACTTTATGCCATGGAGGACGATATTACCATTTTACCGGGACACGGCACGAAGTCTACCATAGGCTGTGAGAGAGAGGAAAACCCTTTCTGGGACTTTTGATATGAGCGATTTGATTTCTGTTACTATAAAATATCCGGGGACAGAGACGCCCTATTGGATCGTGGAGGTCAGCCAGATTTTCGACGGTACTGCGGCGGTGGAGCTTGTTGGCGGAGGGGAGCGGATTTCCGTCAACGGAGAGCCTGTGCCGGAACTTGAGGACCCCAAGCAGCAGAAGCGCTGGCTGTATTTAAAACTCAGAGAGATTACCGGGTACCGTTCTCCCTGGGGCTGCCTTACCGGCATCCGGCCTGCCAAGCTGATCAATATGATGAGTGACTCCGGTATGAGTGACGGAGAGATTCAGGAGGAGTTTACCCGATTCTACTGTGTCAGCCCGGAGAAAACGGCGCTTGCTATGGAAACGGCCAGGATTCAGGCTCCTTTCCTGCAGAGAACGGATGAAAAAATCGTAGACTGGTATGCGAACATGCCCTTCTGTCCCAGCAGGTGTCTGTACTGCTCCTTTACTTCCAATTCTATTGATAAGTATAAAAAGAGTGTGGATGCCTACCTGGATGCCATGGAGGAGGAACTGGCTGCGGCGACGGAGCTTTTCGGTAAAATGGCAGCGCGCAGTGAGACCCTTTATTTAGGCGGAGGAACGCCGACTTCTTTAAATGAAACGCAGTTT
>CBCSVZ010000211.1:0-2885 GCA_965143695.1 uncultured Oscillospiraceae bacterium | reverse complement strand
TGCCGCTGCAAGCTTCTTAAAGAAATCATCCTCGCTGCCGTTGGCCTTCACGGATCTGATCCTGTCTTTATTGCCTTCCTTAAGCATGCAGTTTCTGATCAGGTCCCACTGCTCGCCGTTGTACGGTGCACAGGCGTTCAGTCCCAGCTCGCCGATATACCGCTCCGCTAACAGGTCACATACCGTATCTTCACCGTGGGTCACAAATACACGCCGGGGTTTTCGTTCATAGGCAGACATCCATTTTACCAGTCCGTCTCTGTCCCCGTGACCGCTGATGCTTCTCAGTTGTGTGATTTCAGCATGGACTTCAATGGATTCGCCAAACAGTTTTACCGATCCGGCCCCCTCTAAAAGGGATCTGCCCAGCGTGCCGGCGCTTTGATAGCCCACAAACAGCACCGTTGACTCCGGCCGCCATAAATTATGCTTCAGATGATGCCGGATTCTGCCGGCCTCGCACATGCCGCTGGCTGAGAGAATGACCTTCGGAACCGGATCACCGTTGATGGCCTTGGAATCTTCGCCGGTCAGGGAAACCGTAAGCCCCGGAAAGCCTATAGGATTGATGCCTCTGCGGATGACGGCCATAGTCTCTTCGTCGAAGCAGGTCAGGCTGTTTCTGCCGAAGATATTCGTAGCTTCATTTGCCAGAGGACTGTCTACATACACAGGAAAATTTTCATGGTTCTGAACAAGTCCCTGCTCCCTGATCTGTCTGATAAAGTACAGGATCTCCTGTGTGCGGCCTATGGCAAAGGCGGGAATCACCAGATTTCCTCCCCGGTCCAGTGTCCTCTGTATAATGGCCGCCAGTTCTTTAACATAATCGGGCTTGGGTCCGTGAACTCTGTCCCCATAGGTGGATTCTGTGATCACATAATCCGCTTCGGTAAAATGTTCCGGATCCCGCAGAATGGGCTTATCTGTATTTCCGATATCCCCGGAGAAGACAATGCTGACAGTTTCTCCGTCTTCTGTAGCCTTGATCCGGATGGAGGCAGACCCTAAGAGATGTCCGGCATCAATAAATTCAGCCGTTATTCCCGGTAAAATTTCCGTTTCTCTGTGGTATTCGCAGGGGGTAAAATGCTCCAGAACCCCTTTGGCATCTTCCGTTGTATAGATTGGAACATATTCCGGTCTGCCGGAACGTTTCGCCTTGCGGTTTCTCCAGGAAGCTTCAAATTCCTGTATATGAGCCGAATCCCGAAGCATGATGCCGCAGAGCTCACAGGTAGCTTCGGTCGCATAGATTCTCCCCTGAAAGCCCTCTTTATATAAAAGCGGAAGCTTCCCCGAATGGTCAATGTGGGCATGGGTCACTAAGACCGCCTCAACCTCCCAGGGATTCACCGGCAACGCCTGATTTTCAAAGAGATCCGGTCCCTGCTCCATACCGCAATCGACCAACAGGTTATGGCCGCCTGTCTGCAGCAAATAGCAGCTGCCGGTCACTTCGTGCGCCGCGCCTAAAAATGTCAGTTTCATCTCTTACCACGATCCTTTCCCGGGAAGTATCACTTGAGTCTACCATCGGCGGATTCGTTTGTCAATTTCAGTTGGGAATGACACAAGCTACTTCTTCACAATCCCCCAGGAATACACAAGCTCTCCGGCACCGTCAGCGCAGTCCACATCATAGTATCCCACCGTGAGCTTATCCCCCTCCACGGTAATCGCGGAATAGGAGCAGTGGCCGTTTTCCATCCCCCGCATTTGCTGAAACATTTTCTGTTCTCCCTCCCCAATGGAATCCGCGATTCCCCTGGCCTGATTGCCCGCCGTTCCGGAGGCCAGATGGACAGGACCCTGAGGATCAACCATATATACAATGTCATTCTCTGTCACTGTCTTGGTTTTTACAAGGGGCTCTCCCCCGGCAGAAACAGGATAGGTTCTGGAATAGACATGATCATGTCCCGTGAGCACCAGATCCACGCCGCACTGGGAGAACACTTCGTTCAACTGGTTTCTCAGCACCAATGCCACAAAGTTATAGTCCTCCAGAGAACCGTATTTTCCGGGAGAATACAGCGGGTTGTGCATGGCCACGATCTTCCACTTTTTATCTGTGGAGAGCAGATCTTTCTTTACCCAGCTCTGCTGCTCCTCCGTAAGTCCCCAATTGTCCGTTTCCTGGGTATCTCCCGTGTTCAGTACGGTAAAATGCACATCTCCGTAATCAAAGGAGTAGTACATACCGTAGGCTACATTCTGGCCGTTTGGCACATCAACACAAAAGTGGGAATACGCGCACTTGGTTGCCCCGTACAGATAGGAATCCCAATAGTCATGATTTCCGGCAGCATATACAAGAATATTCTTATGTAAGTACGTTCCGTTAAGCCCGATCATCGAGCGCCACAGCTCCTCCCGGCCGCCTTCCTGGACCATATCTCCGGTATTCAGAATGAAGGCAGGATTTTCATATCGGGGAAGCGCATCCTGCAGACCGCAGCCCCACACAGTTCCCAGATTATCCGCATCCTGGGAATCGGAAAAATGCAGAAATGTCATCTTGTCTGTCTGCTCCGCCTTTGTCCGAAAGCTGCAAACTTCGCTGAAGACATTTTGCTCTGCATCCCCCACTATGTACAGATATTCCGTATCCGGCTCCAGATCTCTCAGAACCCCGTAGTTTGCATAGTTCGCTGCTGTAAAATACACATATCCCATGACCGTTACTGCTTCGGAGAAGTCCGGATTGCCCCGGTCTGCGCCCTCTGCCTTCCTATACCGGATAATCGGCATTCCCTCCTGAGCCGTGTGCCAGCTGATTCCGATTTCCGTTGCCTCACTGTTGTAGAAGGTCGCAGTTATAGAACCGGGGGTCAGCTTCTCCGGTGAATTTTCCCGCTTCTCCGTAAAAGTGACACGCACCT
>CBCSVZ010000210.1:0-2903 GCA_965143695.1 uncultured Oscillospiraceae bacterium | reverse complement strand
GATACAAGGTATGGACTGTAGGTGACGATATTGCATGGCTCCGTATCGGTAAGGACGGAAGACTCTGGGCCGTTAACCCCGAAGCAGGCTTCTTCGGTGTTGCTCCCGGTACCAGCATGAAGTCCAATCCCAATGCGCTGCTTACCTGTCAGAAGAATACCATTTTCACAAATGTGTGCCTGAAGCCGGATAAGACGGTTTGGTGGGAAGGTATGGATAAGAATCCTCCTGCTCAGGCTACAGACTGGAAGGGCAATCCCTGGACGCCGGACAGCGGGGTTAAGGCTGCGCATCCGAACTCCAGATTTACAGCGCCTGCAAAGCAGTGTCCCTGTGTTTCCGATAAATTTGACGATCCTAACGGCGTTCCGATTTCCGCTATCGTATTCGGCGGCCGCCGTGCCAAGGTTGCTCCGTTGGTTTACCAGTCCTTTGATTGGGAGCACGGTGTGTTCATAGGCGCTACCATGGCTTCTGAGACAACCGCTGCCGCAACCGGTGCCGTAGGCGTTGTCAGAAGAGATCCTATGGCAATGCTGCCTTTCTGCGGCTACAACATGGGTGATTACTTCGCACACTGGCTGGAGATGGGTAAGAAGATCCCCAATCCGCCTAAGATCTTCAACGTAAACTGGTTCCGGACAGACGCAGACGGCCACTTCATCTGGCCCGGCTTCGGTGACAACCTGAGAGTACTGCTCTGGATCCTGGCAAGATGCAACAACGAGGTAGAGGCGGTTGAGTCTCCTATCGGTTACCTGCCGAAGCCTGAGGATATTGATCTTGAGGGCACTGATATTGATCTGGATACCCTGAAGGGCCTGCTCTCCATTGACCGGGATGCATGGGCTGAGGAAGTTCAGGATCAGGCGGCGCATCTGGCGAAGTTTGAGAAGCTCCCTGCGGAGATCAAGAACCAGTACGAGAACCTGAAGAAGAGTCTCGGTGTCTGATTTGCGGTATTGATAATATACGGCCCCTGTTGTATGACGGGGGCCGTTCCTGTATAAAGGGTAACTTATGATTTATATACAAACTGACAGCAATGATCCCTATTTTAATCAGGCCTTTGAGGAATATGTATTTGAGCACAGTTCTTTAGAGGAAGATATTCTGCTTATGTGGATCAACGATCCCTGTCTGGTGTGCGGACGGTTCCAGAATATCTTTCAGGAGGTCAATGTGCCGGAAGCGATCCGTCAAAACATTCCCGTGATCCGGAGAAATACCGGAGGCGGTACGGTATATCACGACAGAGGCAATCTGAATTATACGCTTATCAAATCCCGAAAGTCTGATGCGCCGCTGGACTATGACATTTTTCTGGAGCCGGTCATAGAGGCTTTAAGAGAGGTCGGCGTTCCTGCCTGTAAGCGGAATGTCTGTGATATTGCAATCGCGGACAGAAAAATATCGGGCAGCGCCCAGAGTGTTAAATCAGACCGGGTATTGCACCACGGCACACTTCTCTTTGATGCAGATCTGAGAAATCTGCACACCCTGCTGACACCGGTTCCCGGTAAAATGGTTTCCAAAGCCGTTCGGTCGGTGCCCAGCCCTGTGACCAATATCAAGGAGCATTTCACCGGACAAAAGCAGATTGACATAGGCACATTCCGGGAAATGTTCAGAGAAGCTCTCATGGGCCGAAAGGGACTTGCTTCAAGCCCGGATCCCCAGACGGTTTATCAGGCGGAACTTCTCAGCAGAGAGAAGTACCGGACCTGGGAGTGGAATATCGGCAAAGGGCCTAAATTTACATTTTACCCGGAGAATACGGACATAAGCCTTTGCGTTGAACGGGGGATTGTTGTACAATGTAACAAAGGGTCGTTCATAGGACTGCCTGCTGATAGAGTAATAAAGGAGATAAGTGAAAGATGAAAAAGACAATTCATATGCCCAGGCTGAGCCCGGAAATGGAGAAGGGTGTCCTGGTATCCTGGAATAAAGAGCCCGGGGAAAAATTTCAGAAGGGTGACATTCTCTTTGAAGTAGAGACGGAAAAGGTGGTCAGCGAAGTAGAAGCTACCGAGGACGGCATTATGGGAGAGCAGTTTGTGGAAGAAGGCGACGAGGTAGCTGTAGACGCCGGTGTTGCCCATATGGAGACGAGCGATGGCAGATAAACCCCAATGGCTGAAAGTAAACTATAATCAGGAGGCCGTGAATGAAGTAAGTTCATTAATGGCCAGTCTGAAGCTGCATACCGTGTGTAAAGAGGCCAACTGTCCCAACCTGGGCGAGTGCTATAAAAAGCATACGGCTACTTTTATGATTCTGGGCAGCCAGTGTACCAGAAACTGCAGATTCTGTAATGTGGTACACGGAAGACCTGAACCGGTGGATCCGGAGGAGCCTGCCAACCTGGCTAAGGCGGCGAAAACACTGGGTCTGAAGCATGTGGTGATTACCTGTGTGACCAGAGACGATCTGCCTGACGGCGGAGCTTCCCAGTTTGCTGCCTGTATCCGGGAACTGCGAAAGTTATGTCCGGACACGACAGTGGAGGTGCTGATATCGGATATGAAAGGCGATCGGGCGTCCCTGGATACAGTCATTGAGGCAAGGCCCGATGTGTTGAACCACAATGTGGAAACCGTAAAGGAGCTCTATGCAAAAGTAAGGCCCGAGGCGAACTACGAACGGTCTTTGGCAGTCCTTCGCTATGCCAAGGAGAAGGCGCCGGATATGTACACGAAGACAGGTATTATGGTAGGACTGGGAGAAACGGAGGAGCAGGTGCTCTCTTTGATGGACGATGTACTGGCTACAGGCTGCGACATCCTGACCATCGGACAGTATTTAAGACCTTCCCCCGCCCATGTGGAAATGACAGAATATGTAACGCCCGAAAAGTTTGCATACTATAAAAAGGCGGGAGAGGACAAGGGCTTTTCCTA
>CBCSVZ010000209.1:0-2907 GCA_965143695.1 uncultured Oscillospiraceae bacterium | reverse complement strand
CGTGTGTTTCACACGGCTGCGCAATTCCGGAATTTTGGAGGTGTGTTTTTTGAAAAACGATTATTATGTTACGCTGGAAGAAGTAGTGGCTGACTTTAAACTGGAGGTTTTATGCTGCGCAGACAGATTGGCGGAAATTAAAATTTCCACACCTGATATGAACCGCCCGGGTCTGGAACTGGCAGGATATTCTCAGGATTTCAGCGCGGATAGAATACAGCTGCTGGGTAATGTGGAAATGAGCTACTTAAAGGAGCTCTCTCTGCAGACCAGAAAGAAGAAACTGGATGCGTTATTCAGTTTCCGGTTTCCGTGCCTGATTCTGTGCAGAGCGTTAAAACCTTTTCCCGAAATGCTGGATATCGCTAAAAAATACGGTGTTCCTGTGCTCTCTGCTAAGGGTGTGACGACAGAGGTCTACAGCAATATCAACAGGTATTTAAGCGTCAGACTGGCTTCCAGAGAATGCATCCACGGCTGCCTGATTGAGGTATACGGTGAGGGCGTGCTGATTATGGGCCAGAGCGGTGTGGGAAAGAGCGAAACTGCCCTTGAGCTGGTAAAGAGGGGGCATCGCCTGGTGGCCGACGATCTGGTGGAAATCCGAAAGGTTTCCGATACGACTCTGGTCGGCTGCGCTCCTGAAATTATAAGACATTTAATTGAGATCAGAGGCATAGGATTTCTTGATGTGAGAAGACTGTTTGGCGTGGGCTCTGTTAAGAATACAGAGAATATTCAGCTGATCGTAAACCTGGAACACTGGGTAGAGGGGAAGGATTATGAACGCGTCGGCGTGGAAGACCATTATACCGAATTTTTGGGACTTGAGATTCCGTCGGTAACCATTCCGGTGATGCCCGGCCGAAATCTTGCCATCATAATGGAAGTTGCGGCTATGAATAACAGACAGAAGCGTATGGGCTATAATTCTGCACAGGAGCTGAATAAACGCGTGTTTGAGCAGGCGGAGAACAGACGGGCAGACCCGGCCAGAGACACCTGGTCGGAGGACTTCTTTAAATAAACAGGAGGCAATTATGAGGGATGAAATCAGGTCGGATATCGAACGTATCTGTACAAATGTAGTCTGGCAGGAACCGATGGCCAGACATACCACCTTTAAAATAGGGGGGCCGGCGGAGTGCTTTGTCAGCCCCAGCTCTGCTGAAGGATTGATTTCCATCGTAAGCTACTGTGATAAGAATAACATCCCCTTTTATGTGGTCGGAAACGGCAGTAATCTTCTGGTAAGCGATGGGGGAATCGACGGTGTTGTCATCCACGTGGGCAAGGATTACGGAAAAATCTCCATGTGGGACGGCCGAAGGGAATATCTGGGCTGTGAGGTTCATTTTACCCGGGATATGGAAACCAAGAATATCATTGCGGCACAAAGCGGCGCCGCACTCAGTGCTATTTCAGCCTTTGCACTGAAGCAGTCTCGTACGGGAATGGAATTGGCCTCCGGTATACCGGGATCTTTGGGCGGGGGCCTTATTATGACCGCGGGGGCTTACGACGGAGAAATTTCCCAGGTGTGCGCGGGCTCTGTCATATATGATGTACCGTCCGGGAGAACGGCTTTTCTGTCATCTGAAGAACAGGAGTTCGGGTACAGAACAAGCATCTATCAAAAGAAAGAATATATTGTGCTTATGGGGTTCTTTGCGCTGGAAAGCGGCAATCCGGAGGATATTCGTAATAAAATAAACGATTTTACCGCCAGACGAAAGGAGAAACAGCCCATTGAGATGCCAAGCGCCGGCAGTACCTTTAAACGGCCCAAGGGCGCTTATGCGGCGAAGCTGATTGAGGAGTGCGGTCTAAAGGGTACTTCCGTAGGCGGCGCACAGGTATCTGCCAAGCACAGCGGCTTTATTGTCAATACAGGAAACGCAACCTGCAGCGATGTGCTCTCGCTGATCGGCAGGGTGCAAGCGACGGTGGAAGAGAAAACGGGCTTCAAGCTGGAGCCTGAAGTCAAGATCATCAGATAAAGAGGCGGAATATGTCATTTGCGGCGAATGTAAAGGCACAGCTTTGCCGCTGCGAGGTAAAGTCCCCGCAGGCTGCGGCAGGAGAGCTGTTGGGACTGTCCCTGGGTGTCAAAGATTATACAGAGCGCAGACTGTTTCTGGAACGGAAGGCAGACGGCTATGAGCTTACCTCTGAGGAACTGGGGGGGGAGGCGGCCAGAGGCTTTCTGAGAGGCTGCTTTATTGGCTGCGGCACGGTGAATGATCCGGTTAAGGCCGCCCATCTGGAGCTTCGTTTTACAGACCGGAACGCAATGGAGCTGTGCAGAGAGACCATGATCATGTGCGGCTTTCCGCCCCGCATCTCCTGCAGAAGAGCGTATTTGCTGTTATATATTAAAAAAACGGGAATGATTGTGGATTTCCTCACCTATCTGGGCGCATATAAGGCTGTTCTGGACTTTGAAAATGCCAATGTGGAGAAAGAGGTCAACAGCAGTGTAAACCGCACAGTCAACTGTGACATGGCCAACATTGAAAAGGCCAGAGCAGCGGGTCAGAAGCAGGTGGCAGAAATCAAAAACCTGATGGATTCCGGAAAGTTTCAGCGTCTGCCTGAGAATGTAAAGGAGCTGGCGAGGCTGAGACTGGAAAAGCCCGATGCCACCTTGGAAGAGCTGGGTAAAATGCTGATACCGCCTTTGTCCAAATCGGGCGTGGCACATAGAATGAGGCAGCTGAAAGAATAGCTGCCTCACCGTTGTTATTGCTTATTTTTTCTTGTTGAAACTGTCTTTCAGGGAAACGGTCCTGTTGAATACGGGCTTCTCCGGCGTATGGTCATCATCCGTACTGAAGAAACCGTTCCGCAGGAACTGGAAGTGCGCATTCTTGGGGAACTGTGCCAGATAGGGCTCTACGACTGCAT